>JANPKR010000024.1:0-2014 GCA_031426175.1 Hydrogenophaga sp.
CGAGCTGCGCAAACAGCAGGAAGAACAGCAGAAACTGGAGGACACCAAGACCGACGTGGGCTGGGGTCACCAGATCCGGTCTTATGTGCTGGACAACAGCCGCATCAAGGACCTGCGCACCAACGTCGAGATCTCCGCCACTCAGAAAGTGCTGGACGGCGATCTCGATCCGTTCATCGAAGCATCACTGAAGCAAGGGGTTTGATCCATGAGTTCACTGCGTGAAGGCCCCACCACCGTGGTTCGCCGCGAAGACTACGCCGCCCCGGCCTACTGGATCGACACGGTCGACCTGTGCTTCGACCTCGATCCAGCGAAGACACGCGTGCTCAACAAGATGCGCGTGCGCCGCAACCCGGACGTGCCGGCGCAAGCCTTGCGTCTGGATGGTGAAGACCTGAACCTCGCGCGTGTGCTGGTCAACGGCGCGGGCTGCTCGTTCAAGATGGACGGGCAGAAGCTGGTGTTGGAGAGTCTGCCCGAAGGCGCGGAACCGTTCGATCTGGAAATATTCACCACCTGCATGCCCGAGAAGAACACGCAGCTCATGGGCCTCTACGTGAGCCAGGGCACCTTCTTCACGCAGTGCGAGGCCGAGGGCTTTCGCCGCATCACGTATTTCCTGGACCGACCCGACGTGATGGCCAGCTACAGCGTGATGCTGCGCGCCGACAAGGCCAAGTACCCGGTGCTCCTGTCCAACGGCAACCTGGTGGAAGAAGGCCCGTTGCAAGGACCTGGCAATGAGGGTCGCCACTTCGCCAAATGGGTCGATCCGCACAAGAAGCCCTGCTATCTGTTCGCCCTTGTCGCGGGCCAGCTCGTGGCGCGGGAGCAGCGCATCACTTCGCGCAGCGGCGGCAACCATTTGCTGCAGGTGTATGTGCGTCCCGGCGACATGGACAAGACCGAGCACGCCATGAACTCGCTGATCGCCAGCGTGGCTTGGGACGAAGCACGCTTTGGCCTGCCGCTCGATCTGGAGCGCTTCATGATCGTGGCCACCGCCGACTTCAACATGGGCGCGATGGAGAACAAAGGCCTCAACATCTTCAACACCAAGTACGTGCTGGCCAACAGCGCCACCGCGACCGACACCGACTTCGCCAACATCGAGTCGGTCGTAGGCCACGAGTACTTTCACAACTGGACCGGCAACCGCGTGACCTGCCGAGACTGGTTCCAGCTGTCGCTGAAGGAAGGCCTCACCGTCTTCCGCGACCAGGAATTCAGCATGGATCTGTGCGGCGAATCCTCGGCGCGCGCGGTCAAGCGCATTGAAGATGTGCGCGTGCTGCGCACTGCGCAGTTCCCCGAAGACGCAGGCCCCATGGCGCACCCGGTGCGGCCCGACAGCTACGCCGAGATCAACAACTTCTACACGGTCACCGTGTACGAAAAAGGCGCCGAGGTCGTTCGCATGATGCAGACCCTGGTGGGCCGCGAAGGCTTTGGCCAGGGCATGAAGCTTTACTTCGCGCGGCACGACGGACATGCCGTGACCTGCGACGACTTTGCCCAGTCGCTGGCCGATGCCAACCCAGGAACCGATCTGGCCCGCCTGCTGCCCCAGTTCAAACGCTGGTACAGCCAGGCCGGCACACCGCGCCTTCGCGCTGAGGGCGTGTATGACGCCGCTGCACGCAGCTACACGCTCACGCTCACGCAGAGCTGCGCGCCAACGCCCGGCCAGAGTGCCAAAGAGCCGTTCGTGATCCCGGTTTCTCTCGGCTTGCTGAGTGCCGACGGCACGCAACTGCCGTTGCAACTGGCCCACTGGACGCAAGCGGAGGCTGGCAGCCGTACCTTCGTGCTGACGCAAACCAGCGAGAGCTTCACCTTCGTCAACCTCGACAGCGAACCTGTGCCATCGCTGCTGCGCGGCTTCTCGGCGCCCGTGGTCCTCGACTGCCACTACACCGACGCGCAACTGCTCACGCTGCTGGCCTTCGACCCCGACCCTTTCAACCGCTGGGAAGCGGCGCAGCGCCTGGCCCTGCGCCGAGCGCTCATG
>JANPKR010000025.1:0-6270 GCA_031426175.1 Hydrogenophaga sp.
GACTTCTGCACCTGCAGCAGCAGCGTGCGCTGGCCGTTGTAGAGCGCAAGACTCTGCACTTCTTCGGTGCCGTCGTTGATGATCGCCACCTGCGACAGGCGCACCGCCTGGCCGGCCCGGCGCGCGACGATGATGTCGCCGAAATCCTGCGGGTTCTGCAGGCGCGAGAGCACCTGCACCACACGCTCGCTCTCGCCGGTTTTGAGCGTGCCCACCGGGAGGTCCTGGTTTTCGTTGCGCACGGCGCTCGTGACTTGCTCGGTGGTCACGCCGAGTGATTCCATGGCCGAGGGATCGAGTTCGATGTTGATCGCGCGCTGCGTGCCACCCACCAGGGTGACCGAGCCCACACCGCGCACGTTCTCCAGCCGCTTCTTGAAGGTCTGTTCGGCCCAAGTGGTGAGTTCCACCGCGCTGGGCGTCTTGCCGTTCACGGTTTCCGGGATCACGGCCACCGACCAGATGGAGCGCGCGGCCGGGTCGAAGCGCAGCACGCGCGGTTCTTCCACTTCGTCGCGCAGCAGCGGGCGCAGGATGCCGATCTTCTCGCGCACGTCTTCGGCCGCCTTGCGCCCGTCGATGGTGAGCTGGAACTCGATGATGACGATCGAGGAGCCCTCGTAGCTGCGCGAGGTCAGGGAGTTCACACCCGCCACGGCGTTCACCGCTTCTTCGACCTTCTTGGTGACTTCAGACTCGACGATCTCCGGCGAGGCGCCGGGGTAGGCGGTGGTCACCACCACCACCGGAAAGTCGATGTTGGGGAACTGGTCGACCTGCAGGCGCTGGAACGAAAAGAGGCCGAGCACCACGAAGGCGACCATCACCATGGTGGCGAACACGGGGTTGCGCAGGGAGACCTGGGTGAACCACATGGCGTGCGGCTCAGTTGGTGGCGGTGGCCGGGACGTTCAGGCGCACAGCCGTGCCTTCTCGGATCAGGCCGGCCTGGGCTCTGAGCAGCTGCGTGCCGGCGGGCAAACCCTCCACCGCCCGCATGGGTTCAGTGCCCAGCAGACCGGTGGCGCCCAGTTGCAACGGCACATGCACCACCGCGCCTTCGCGCACCACCTGCACATAAGGCTGCGGCTTGTCGTTGCGCACGGCCGACGTGGGCACGGCCAGCGCGGTGACCGATCCGATCACGATGTGTCCCTGCGCGAACAGGCCCTGGCGCATGCCGGGCAGCGCGGGCACACGCAGGTACACCAGCACGCTGCGGCTGGCCGCCTGCACGCTCGGGTTGATGCGCGCCACGGTGGCCTGCACCGGCTCGGGCTGGCCTTCAACGGTGAGGCGTGCCGTCTGGCCCACCTTCACAGCCACGGCGTCGGCCGGCGCGATCGCGGCTTCCATCTCGAAACCGGAGAGGTCCACCACGTCGAGCACGCGCGCATCGATACCCACGCGTTCGCCGTTCTGCACCAGCCGGGCCGAAACCTGGCCCGTCAGTGGAGAGCGCAGCGTGGTGTCGGCCAGCGACTTGCGGGCGATGTCGAGTGCGGCCAGTGCCGCCTGGTGCGTGGCTTCGGCACTGGCGAGGTTTGCGCTGGCGGTGTCCAGCGCCGTGTTGGAGATGAAGCCCTGGCGCACCAGGGCCTGGTTGTTGTCGAAGGTGCGCCGGGCAATGGCCACCTGCGCCTGGGCCGACTCGGCCTGGCGCGCGGTCTGGCGCACGCGCGCCTGCGCTTCGGTGCTGTCGATGCGCGCGACCACTTCGCCCGCCTTGACCGGGTCACCTTCGCGCTTGGTCAGGCCCTGGATCTCGCCGGCTGTTTTGGCCTTGATGGCTGCGGTCTGCAGCGCGTCCACCGAGCCCGACAGGGCCACGGTCTGGGTGAGCTCGATCGATTGCACGGTCACCACGTCGGTGGGTGAGAGCGTGTAGGTGGGCGTTTTCTGCAGCGATTCGGCTGCGGCGCGGGCTGCTTCGCTGGTGGCCTTGCGTTTGCCCAGCGCGCGCGTGACACCCAGGGCAATGCCGAGCACCAGCGCGATGAGCAGCAGCCACTTGATCCAGAAAGACAGCGGGCGGCGGGTGTTCATGGCGGGTAGCTCGGAAGATCAGAGGGTTGCGTGACTGGGCGGGGCCGCCAGCATGCCGGTCAGCAGCAGGTCGACTTGTGCATCGATGAAGCCGATGGGGTCGATCTGCTCCGACGCCGGGCAGCAGGGTGCCATGGAATGTTTCCACATCAGCAAAAAGATCATCGGTGCGATGAGGCTGTAGACCGCGTATTCCATGGGAAGCGGTCGGAAATCACCCCGGTCCACACCACGCTGCAGGATGCGTCGGATCAGGTCGTGGCCGGGCTCGATCACTTCTTGCTGGTAAAAGGCCGCGATCTCGGGAAACATGCCGGCTTCGCTCATCACCAGCTTGGTGATGCCCGAGGCGGGCGTCATGCCGATGCGTTCCCACCAGGAATGCATGCAATAGCGCACCAGTTCGGCACTGTCGCCGCTGAAGCGCTCGAACTCTTCGTTCCACTCGGTGAACCGCCCGGCGATGTTTTCGCGCACCACCGCCTTGAACAGCTCTTCCTTGCTCGGGAAATACAGAAACAAGGTGCCTTTGGACACGCCCGCCATGGCCGCGACTTCTTCCACGCGGGTGGCCGCAAAGCCTTTCTCGACGAACAGCGTGAGCGCGGCATCCAGCAGCTCACCCGGACGCGCTTCCTTGCGACGCGATCGGCGGTGCGGAGCGTCGAGCTCGGTCACGGAGCTGGTGTCTGGGACGGCGGGCGAGGGCATGCGATGGGATTTAATGACCGGTGGGTTATTAAATATACCCCACACCCTGTCGCCCACTCTATCGCCCCGGTAAAGCCCCGGCCCATGGGGCGCTGCCCCGCTGCTTCAGGAAAACGCCTGAATACCGGTGATCGCACGGCCCAGGATGAGCGCGTGGATGTCGTGCGTGCCTTCGTAGGTGTTGACCACTTCCAGGTTCACCAGGTGGCGCGCCACACCGAACTCGTCGCTGATGCCGTTGCCGCCCATCATGTCGCGCGCCAAGCGGGCCACGTCCAGCGCCTTGCCGCAGCTGTTGCGCTTCAGGATGCTGGTGATCTCCACCGCGGCCGTGCCCTCGTCCTTCATGCGGCCAAGGCGCAGGCATCCCTGCAGGCCCAGGCTGATCTCGGTCAGCATGTCGGCCAGCTTTTTCTGGATCAGCTGGTTGGCGGCCAGCGGACGGCCGAACTGCTGGCGGTCCATCACGTACTGCCGGGCGCGGAAAAAGCAGTCTTCGGCCGCACCGAGCGCACCCCAGGCGATGCCGTAGCGCGCGCTGTTCAGGCACGTGAACGGACCCTTCAAGCCACGCACTTCGGGGAAGGCGTTTTCTTCGGGGCAAAACACGCCGTCCATCACGATCTCGCCGGTGATGGAGGCGCGCAGACCAACCTTGCTGTGAATGGCTGGCGCGCTCAGCCCCTTCATGCCCTTGTCGAGGATGAAGCCGCGGATCGAACCTTCGTCGTCCTTGGCCCAGATCACGAACACGTCGGCGATCGGGCTGTTGCTGATCCACATCTTGCTGCCGGAGAGGCTGTAGCCGCCGGGCACCTTTTTGGCGCGCGTGACCATGCTGCCGGGGTCGGAACCGTGGTTGGGTTCGGTCAGGCCGAAGCAGCCGATCCACTGGCCGCTGGCGAGTTTGGGCAGGTATTTCTGCTTCTGCTCCTCGGTGCCGAACTCGTTGATCGGCACCATCACCAGCGAACTCTGCACGCTCATCATGGAGCGGTAGCCGGAGTCCACACGCTCCACCTCGCGCGCCACCAGGCCGTAGCACACGTAGTTGAGGCCTGAGCCGCCGTAAGCCTCGGGAATGGTCGGGCCAAGCAGGCCGAGTTCACCCATCTCGCGAAAGATCGCCGGGTCGGTCTTCTCGTGGCGGAAGGCCTCCACCACGCGCGGGGCCAGGCGTTCCTGGCAGTAGGCATGGGCGGCGTCGCGCACGGCGCGCTCGTCATCGGTGAGCTGCGCGTCGAGGTGGAAGGGGTCTTCCCAGCTGAAGCTGGCTTTGACTTTGGTGGGGGAAAGCATGGTCGGTGTCTCCGTGTGTTGTGGGGCAATGCATGCATTGTCGGCCTCACATGAATACCTGTCTAATATCGAAAAGGTATCCGTTGATACAGGAAAGATATTCATGGAATTCCGCCACCTGCGCTACTTCCTCGTGTTGGCCGAAGAGCTGCATTTCGGCCGCGCTGCGCAGCGCCTGGCCATCACCCAGCCACCCCTTTCGCTCAACATCCAGCAACTCGAAGCTTCGGTGGGCGCTCAGCTCTTCACCCGCAACAGCCGCGGCGTGCAGCTCACCGCGGCGGGGCAGGCGTTTGTGCCGGCAGCGCGCTCCTTGCTGGACCAGGCGGGCCTGGCCGCGCGGGAAGCGCGCGAGGTGTCGCAAGGCATGCTGGGCAGCTTGCAGATCGGATTTGCCGGCACGGTGCTGTACCGCGGGTTGCCGCAGATCCTGCAGGGCTTCGCGGTGGACCACCCCAAGTTGCGGCTGGTGCTGCGCGAACTGAGTTCGAGCGACCAGCTGATCGACCTGATGCACGAGCGGCTGGACATCGGCTTCGTGCACACCACGCGCGTGCCGGCGGGTTTTTCTCAGATCCTGGTGTCGAGCCAGCCGTTTGTGGCCTGCCTGCCGGCGGGCCATGCGTTGGCAAAACGCAAGCGGCTGTCTCCGGCGCGGCTGCAAGGCGAGCCGTTCGCGGTTGTCTCGCGCGCCGTCTCGCCCGACTACCACGAACGCATCCTGGGCCTGTGCGCCGACGCGGGGTTTTCGCCCGAGATCCGCTTCGAGCTTCGCCACTGGCTCAGCGTGGTGTCCATCGTGTCGCAAGGGCTGGGCTGCGCGCTGGTGCCGGCGGCGCTGCAGCAGGCCGGTCTGCCCGGCGCGGTGTTCGTCCCGCTGGATGTGGACACGCCGCCCTACGAGACCCACTGCCTGTGGAAGACCGACAGAGACCAGGCCGCGCTGGGGGCATTTCTCGGCGCGGTGCGGGTGGCGGCGCAGTCGGTACAGTGAAGATCTGCTCAGCGGTCCGTTCACCCTGAGCTTGTCGAAGGGTTCACGCGGTGGTCGCGCGAGGGCTTCGACAGGCTCAGCCCGAACGGTGGATGGGTCAACGCAAAGGAGATGGAATGAGCGACAGACAGATTCTGGTTTTGGGCGGCGGCTGCTTCTGGTGCACCGAGTCGGTGTACGTGGGGGTCAAGGGCGTGACCGACGTGGAGTCGGGCTACAGCAATGGCCACGTGAAGCAGCCCAGCTACGAGGCGGTGTGCACCGGCACGACCGGGCACAACGAGGTGGTGCGGCTGGAGTACGACCCGGCGCAGATCAGCACGCGCGAGATCCTGGAGATCTTTTTCGTGATCCACGACCCCACCACGCTGAACCGCCAGGGCAACGACGTGGGCACGCAGTACCGCAGCGGCATCTACTTCACCACGCCCGAGCAGCAGGCCGTCGCGCAGGACCTGATCGACGAACTCACGCGCGACAAGGCTTACGGCAAACCCATCGTCACCGAAGTTAAACCGTTGGACAACTACTCGGCGGCCGAGGCCTACCACCAGGATTTCTTCGAACGCAACCCCAACCAGGGCTACTGCATGATGGTGGCGGCGCCCAAGGTGGCGAAGTTTCGCAAGACGTTTGCGCGCTTGGCGAAGTAGGCCCGCACAGGCCAAAAAAAGGACGCCGCGGCGTCCTATTTCGTTGTGGGGCCTCAGGCCTCAGTTGCGGGGAGCGGCGGTGGCTGCGGCCAGCGCCGTCATGTTGAGCACCCGCCGCACCGTGGCCGCCGGCGTGAGGATGTGCACCGTGCCCGCCGCGCCCATGAGGATGGGCCCCACCGTCACACCACCGCTGGCGGTGGTCTTCATCACGTTGTAGAGGATGTTGGCCGCGTCCAGGTTGGGGCAGATCAGCAGGTTGGCCGAGCCCGACAGGGTGGTGTCGGCCAGGTAGGCGCTGCGGATCTCGGGCTGCAGCGCGGCGTCGCCGTGCAGTTCACCGTCGCACTCGATTTCGGGATGGGCGGCCACGAACAGGTCGCGGGCGTGGGCCATCTTGCGGGCCGAGGCGCGCTTGCTCGAACCAAAGCTGGAGTGCGAGAGGAACGCGATCTTGGGCGGCAGACCGAAGCGTTGCACTTCCTGCGCCGCCATCCAGGCGATCTCGGCCAGCTCTTCGGCGCTGGGCAACTCGTTCACATAGGTGTCGGCAATGAAGATCGGGCC
>JANPKR010000026.1:0-14474 GCA_031426175.1 Hydrogenophaga sp.
GGGCCGGTCGTTCGAGAGCACCTCGGCGAACAGGCTGCCGATCACGAGGACGCAGAACAGCACGAGGCTCCAGTAGCCCAGGCGGTTGCGTTTGAAGCGACGCCAGGCACGCGCACTGGGAGACAAAGAGGGCGTCAAAGCTTCAGTCGAATTTGACACGCGGGTCCACCCAGACGTAGCAGAGATCGGAAATCAGCTTGGTCACCAGGCCGATCAGCGTGAAAAAGAACAGGGTGCCCAACACCACCGGGTAGTCGCGCCGGATCACACTTTCGTAGCTGAGCAGGCCCAGGCCGTCGAGCGAAAACAGCGTCTCGATCAGCAGCGAGCCGGCGAAGAATGCGCCGATGAAAGCGGAAGGGAAGCCCGTAACGATGGGGATGAGCGCGTTGCGAAACACGTGCTTCCACAGCACCTGCCGCTCGCTCAGGCCCTTGGCACGCGCGGTCATCACGTACTGCTTGCGGATCTCTTCCAGAAACGCGTTCTTGGTCAGCATGGCCGTGACCGCAAAGCTGCCCAGCACCATGGCCGTCACGGGCAAGGCGATGTGCCAGAGGTAGTCGACGACGCGCGCGCCCCAGCTGAGCTCATCCCAGTTGGAGGACGTGAGACCACGGAGCGGGAACCACTGCAACTGCCCGCCAAAAATCACCAGCAACGCGACCCCGAGCACGAAACCGGGAATGGCATAGCCGATGAGCACGAGCAGGGTGGTGACGAGATCGAAGCGTGATCCGGCCCGCACCGCCTTGGCCACACCCAAGGGCACGGCCACGCCGTAGCTGATGAGGAAGGTCCACAAGCCGAGCGTGATGGAGACCGGCAGCTTCTCCATGATGAGCTCGGACACGGCCTTGTTCTGGAAGAAGCTGGTACCCAGATCGAAGCGCGCGAACTGGCCCAGCATCTGGAAAAAGCGCTCGTGGGCCGGCTTGTCAAAGCCGTACAGCGCCTTGATCTGCTCGATGCGTTTGGGGTCCACGCCCTGCGCGCCGCGGTAGACCGAGCCACCCTCGGCGCCCGCTGCGCCGGCACCTGCTCGGGCTTCTGCCAGGTATTGGTCCACCGGCCCGCCTGGCACGAACTGGATCACCACGAAGGTCAACAACAGCACCCCGAACAGCGTCGGGATCATGAGCAACAGGCGTTTGAGGATGTAGACCCACATGGTGTGTCAGTTGCTCCGAGGTGGGGCAGACCACCAGGTGTCGATGGCCCACACCTCACCCGAGGCATAAGGCGGCATGTCTTTCGGACGAGCCAGGCGCCACGCGTTGTATGCCATGCGGTGCGTCGTCGCCGACCATTGCGGGATCAGAACATGGCTGTGCGTGATGGCACGATCCAGCGCGCGGCAGGCCGAGAGGAACTCGGGTTGCGTGGGCGCCTCCACCATGCGTTCGATCAGTGCATCCACCGCGGGGTTGGCCGTTCCGGTGTGGTTGCCCGAGTCTTCGGTCCTGGCGGCAGCGCTGCCGAACAGGTCGGCGTACTCGGCGCCGGGGTTGTTGGTGCCGCCGTAGGCGAGCGAGACGATATCGAAGTCAAAACTGCGCAGGCGCTGCTGGTACAGCGCGAAATCGACCGGACGGAACTTGAGTTGCACGCCGAGTTTTGTGAGGTTGCGGATCCATGGCGTGACCACGCGGGCGCCGGTTTCGTTGCTGTCCAGATACTCAAGCGACAGCGGTTTGCCCTGCGAGTTGCGCAGTTGCCCGTCCTGCACGGTCCAGCCAGCCTCGCGCAACAAGGCCTGCGCGCGTTTGAGGTTGCCGCGCAGGGAGTTGGCACCGTCGGTGCGCGGGGCCGCGTACACCGGCCCAAACACCGCGGGCGGCAGCTGCTTGCGCCAAGGCTCCAGCAAGGCCAGCTCCTCGGGCGCAGGCGTGCCCTGCGGCGAACAATCGGTGTTGCCGAACAGCCCCTGCACGCGCTGGTAGGCGTTGTAGAACATCTGGCGGTTCATCCACTCGTAGTCCATGGCCAGACCGAGTGCCTCGCGCACCCGGATGTCGTCCAGCGGCGGGCGACGCGTGTTGAGCACGTAGCTCTGGAAGCCCGTGGGCAAACGGTGAGTGAACTCTCCCTTGACGAGTTCGCCGGCATCGAACTTCTTGCCGCTCACTCGGCGCGCCCAGTCGCCTGCCGAAAAAAAGCGCATGAGGTCGAATTCGCCGGCCTTGAGTGCTTCCAGCTTGGCTGTGTTGTCCTTGTAGATCTTGACAACGATGCGGTCGAAGTTCGCGGTGCCACGGCGCACCGGCAGGTCGCGCGCCCAGTAGGCCGGGTCACGCACGTAGGTGATGTCCTTGCCGAACTGCACCGGGCCGATCTTGTAAGGCCCGCTGCCGATCGGAATGTCGGTCACGACCTGATCAAACGTCTTGCGCTGGCCGGTCTTGGGGTCAACCGCATTGCCCCAAGCGCGGCTGAACACCGGCAGGCCGCCCACGGTCAGGGGCAATTCACGGTTGGGCTTCTTGAAGCGGTAGCGCACGGTTCGTTCACCCAGCACGTCGAGGCCGGCGACGTCCTGGAGGATGGTCTTGAACGCGGGTGAGGTGTGCGGCCCCACGAGTGTGTCGAAGCTGTGCTTCACATCGGCAGCCAGCACCGGGTCACCGTTGTGGAAGCGCGCGGTGTCGCGCAGTTTGAACGTGACCGACATTCCGTCGGGTGCGGTGCTCACATCGTCAGCCAGAAGGCCGTAGGCTGCGCCGTTCTCGTCAAGTGCGCCTGCCAGCAGCGAATCGAACATCAGATCCGACAAGTAGGCCGGGGCGCTGCCGCGCAGCGTGAACGGGTTGTACTTGTCGAAGGTGGACAGCCTCAGGTTGCTCACGAGCCGCAGCTCACCGCCTTTGGGAGCGGTGGGGTTGACGTAGTCGAAATGGGTGAAGCCGTCGGGGTACTTGAGCTTGCCCCACAGCGCATAGCCGTGAGCAGCCCAACCCGTCGTGGTCGAGAGCATCAGCAACGCGGCCAGGGACGTCGAGACGAGTCGGTGGCCGGGGCGAATGCGGGAGAAGTGCATGCGACAATTCTGAAGGATTTTTCATTGGAGACAGAAACATGGGTTTTCTCACCGGCAAGAAATTGCTGATCACGGGCGTGCTGTCCAACCGCTCCATCGCCTATGGCATCGCCAGGGCCTGCCATCAGCAAGGCGCCGAGCTCGCGTTCAGCTACGTCGGCGAGCGTTTCAAAGACCGCATCACCGAGTTCGCCGCCGACTTTGACTCCAAGCTCATCTTTGATTGCGACGTGGGCGACGACGCCCAGATCGAGAAGCTGTTTGCCGACCTGGCGCTGGTGTGGCCCAAGTTCGATGGCTTCGTGCACAGCATCGGCTTCGCTCCGCGCGAAGCCATCGCCGGAGACTTTCTGGATGGCTTGACACGCGAGAACTTCCGCATCGCCCACGACATCAGCGCCTACAGCTTTCCGGCCATGGCCAAGGCGGCGCTGCCCATGCTCAACGAGAAGTCGGCCCTGCTCACCCTCACCTACCTCGGCGCCCTGCGCGCCGTGCCCAACTACAACACCATGGGTCTGGCCAAGGCCAGCCTGGAAGCCTCGGTGCGTTACCTGGCCGAGTCGCTGGGCCCCAAAGGCATGCGCGTCAACGGCATCAGCGCCGGCCCCATCAAGACCTTGGCCGCCAGCGGCATCAAGGACTTCGGAAAGCTGCTGGGCATGGTGGCCAGTGCCTCACCGATTCGCCGCAATGTGACGATAGAAGACGTGGGCAATGTGGCCGCTTTCCTTTTGAGCGACCTGGCTGGTGGCGTGACCGCCGAAATCACCTACGTGGACGGCGGCTACAGCCACACCACAGGCGTGAGCCGCGACAGCGACGCGCTGGCCTGAGCGTTCACCTGCCCCCACGATGAAAAAAGGCCCCTCCCAGGGGCCTTTTTTCTCGCAGAGGTGGCCTTTCAGGCCTTGACGCAGTCTGCGAAGTAACGCTTCTTGCCATCGTCTCCGACCATCTCCACGAGGCCGTGGATGTCGGTCTCGAAGCCGGGGCACTGGGCGTTGAACTCGCGCGCGAACTTGAGGTAGTCGACGATCTTGCGGTTGAACACTTCACCCGGGATCAGCAGCGGGATGCCTGGTGGGTACGGCGTCACCAGGCTGGTGGTGATGCGGCCTTCGAGTTCGTCGATCGGCACGCGCTCGGTGGTGCGCTGCGCGATGTGAGCAAAGGCATCGGTCGGTTTCATGGCCGGTGTCAGGTCGCTCAGGTACATCTCGGTGGTCAGGCGGGCGATGTCGTAGCGGGCGTACAGTTCGTGCACGTGCTGGCACAGATCGCGCAGACCCATCTGCTCGTAGCGAGGGTGCTTCTGGCAGAACTCCGGCAGGATGCGCCACATCGGCTGGTTCTTGGCGTAATCGTCCTTGAACTGCTGCAGGGCGGTGAGCAAAGTGTTCCATCGGCCCTTGGTGATGCCGATGGTGAACATGATGAAGAAGCTGTAGAGGCCCGTTTTCTCCACCACCACACCGTGCTCGGCAAGGAACTTGGTGACGATGGACGCGGGAATGCCGTTGGGCTCGAAGCGTCCGTCCAGATTCAGGCCCGGCGTGACGATCGTGGCCTTGATCGGGTCCAGCATGTTGAAGCCTGGTGCCATGTCCCCAAAGCCGTGCCATTCCTTGGCGGTGGCCTGCGAGCCGGCCGGGTCGGGGTTGAGAACCCAGTCGATGGCTTCGCCCATGCCCTCTTCTGCGAGGTCGTCTGGCCCCCAGACCTTGAACCACCAGTCGTCGTCGCCGAACTCGGCGTCGATCTTGCGCATGGCGCGGCGGAAGTCGAGCGCTTCAAAAATACTTTCCTCCACCAGGGCCTTGCCACCGGGCGGCTCCATCATGGCTGCGGCCACGTCGCAGCTGGCGATGATGGCGTACTGAGGGCTGGTGCTGGTGTGCATCAGGTAAGCCTCATTGAAAAGGTGGCGGTCCAGCTTCACGTTCTGTGAATCCTGCACCAGCACGTGGCTGGCCTGGCTGATACCAGCGAGCAGCTTGTGGATGGACTGCGTGGCGTACACCACCGACTCCATTGGGCGCACGCGCTTTTTGCCCATGGCGTGGAAGTTGCCATAGAAGGGGTGAAAGGCCGCGTGCGGCAGCCAGGCCTCGTCAAAGTGCAGGTTGGCCACGTAGCCGTCGAGCATCTGCTTGATGGCTTCGGTGTTGTAGAGCACGCCGTCGTAGGTGGACTGGGTGAGCGTGAGCACGCGTGGCTTCACAGCGTCGGCGTCCACGCCGGCCAGCAACGGGTTGGCGCGGATCTTGGCCTTGATGGCTTCGATCTCGAATTCGCTCTGCGGGATCGGGCCGATGATGCCGTAGTGGTTGCGCGTGGGCTTCAGAAAAACGGGAATGGCACCCGTCATGATGATGCTGTGCAGGATGGACTTGTGGCAGTTGCGGTCCACCACCACCACGTCGCCTGGGGCCACCGTGTGGTGCCAGACCATCTTGTTGCTGGTGCTGGTGCCGTTGGTGACGAAGAAGCAGTGGTCGGCGTTGAAGATGCGCGCCGCATTGCGCTCACTCGCACCGATGGCGCCGTTGTGGTCCAGCAGCTGTCCCAGCTCTTCCACCGCGTTGCACACGTCGGCTCGCAACATGTTTTCGCCAAAAAACTGGTGAAACATCTGACCCACCGGGCTCTTCAGGAACGCCACGCCACCCGAGTGGCCGGGGCAGTGCCACGAATAGGAGCCATCTTCCGCATAGTCGAGCAGAGCCTTGAAGAACGGTGGCTGGATGCCTTCGAGGTAGCTTTTGGCCTCGCGGATGATGTGGCGCGCCACGAACTCCGGCGTGTCCTCGAACATGTGGATGAAGCCGTGCAACTCGCGCAGGATGTCGTTGGGCAAATGCCGGCTGGTCTTGGTTTCGCCGTAGATGTAGATCGGCACGTCCGAGTTCTTGCGCCGCACCTCGTCGATGAAGGTGCGCAGGTTCAGCACAACCGGGTCGAGGTCGGCTCCAGCGCTGAACTCCTCGTCGTCGATCGACAGAATGAATGCGCTCGCTCGGCTTTGCTGCTGGGCGAACTGGCTCATGTCCCCGTAGCTGGTCACCCCGACCACCTCGAAGCCCTCGACTTCAATGGCTTGCGCCAGCGCGCGGATGCCCAGCCCCGAAGTGTTTTCGGAGCGGAAGTCCTCGTCGATGATGACGATGGGAAAGCGGAATTTCATGAGGTTCTCCAGCCGCAGTGGGGCGCGGCCATCAGGCGAAAGAAAGCGCGAAGTGTACGGACAACGTGAGACAGGCTCCCAGTGCATCCATTCATTTACCGCAGAATGTGGCATTGGGCAGACAAATCCAGGCAAAGGCTTGGCGCGATCCATTCACATCACGGGAGCATGCATGGCGAATTCAACATTGTGGTGGCTGTTGGCGGGCTCCACCGTCGCGCTCGAACTGTTCACCGGTACTTTTTACCTGCTCATGCTGGCGGTGGGCATGTCCGCAGGTGCACTGGCTGCGCACGCCGGTTTGGAACTGCCAGGTCAACTGGCCGTTGCTGCCATCACCGGTTCTGCGCTGGTGGTGGCGTGGTACTTCATCAAGAAACGGCGCGCGAGCGACCCGTCGGTGCGATCCCTTCGCAGTGTGAATCTCGACGTTGGCGAGATCCTGCAGATCGACGAATGGAACGCCGATGGCACTGCCAGCGTCAAATACCGTGGTGCGCAATGGACCGTGATCCACCGCCCGGGCAATACCCCCACACCCGGGAGCTACCGCGTGTCCGAGCTGGTGGGCAGCCGCCTGCTGGTCGACAAGGTCTGACAACCGGCGCTTGCGCTACGCTCCCCCAATCTCCACTTCATCGAGACCCACCCGTCATGGAAATCGCCATCCTCCTGCTCATCGTCGCTGCCATTTTCATCACGCGCTCCGTCAAGGTCGTACCTCAGCAGAACGCCTGGGTGGTCGAGCGCCTGGGCAAGTACCACTCGGCTCTGGCACCGGGACTGAACTTCCTCGTGCCCTTCATCGACAAGGTGGCCTACAAGCACAGCCTGAAGGAAATCCCGCTCGATGTACCCAGTCAGGTCTGCATCACGCGCGACAACACGCAGCTCCAGGTGGACGGCATCCTGTACTTTCAGGTCACCGACCCCATGCGCGCCAGCTACGGCTCGTCCAACTACAACGTCGCGGTGACCCAGCTGGCCCAGACGTCGCTGCGTTCGGTCATCGGCAAGCTGGAACTCGACAAGACCTTCGAGGAGCGCGACATCATCAACGCGCAGGTGGTGCACGCCATCGATGAGGCCGCGCTGAACTGGGGTGTGAAGGTGCTGCGCTACGAGATCAAGGACCTCACGCCACCCAAGGAAATTCTGCTGGCCATGCAGGCTCAGATCACCGCCGAGCGTGAGAAGCGCGCACTGATCGCGGCTTCCGAAGGGCGTCGCCAGGAGCAGATCAACATCGCCACTGGCGAACGTGAGGCCTTCATCGCCCGCTCCGAAGGTGAGAAACAGGCAGAGATCAACAATGCGCAGGGAGAAGCGTCCGCCATCCTGGCCGTGGCAGAAGCCACCGCCGAAGCCATTCGCGTGGTGGCCGAAGCCATTCGCCAGCCCGGCGGCCAGGAGGCGGTTCAGCTCAAGGTGGCCGAGCGCGCCGTGGACGCCTACAGCAAGGTCGCCGCTGATGCCACCACCACTCTTATCGTGCCGAGCAACATGACCGAGGTGTCCGCACTCATTGCTTCGGCCATGAAGATGGTCGGTACCAGCAAATCTTCCTGATCCTTTCGCCCTTGTCGAGAACACCATGACCCTCGCGCGCAATGTCCTTGGTGGCGAACTGCTGCCCTGCTCCTACGATCCGCTCACAGGCTTTTACCGGGACGGTTGTTGCGAGACTGGTCCCGATGACCACGGCACACACGTCGTTTGCGCGCGCGTCACAGCAGCATTCCTTGAGTTTTCTCGTGAACGCGGCAACGATTTGAGCACGCCTCGGCCCGAGTGGAGGTTCGCCGGACTCAAGCCTGGTGACCGGTGGTGCCTGTGCGTGCAACGCTGGAAAGAGGCGTTGCAAGCCGGCGTCGCGCCACCTGTGGTGCTTGAGAGCACCAATTCGGCCACCTTGCAACACGTCCCTCTCGAGGTTCTGCAGCGACACGCCTGGCACAAGACAGCCGACGGCAGTCCAGCGCCCTGAGCACGCCAGCGAGGCTGCTACAATCGAGGGCTTCGCGGAGAGGTGGATGAGCGGTTTAAGTCGCACGCCTGGAAAGCGTGTGTGGGCTAATACCCACCGCGGGTTCGAATCCCGCCCTCTCCGCCAGGGATCAAGCAAAAACGGGCCTCATGGCCCGTTTTCTTTTCTGCAGCGGCTTGTTGACCGCCAAAGTCTCAGGCCTCTACAGCCCGCATGCGTTTGAGGTCGCGACGGTACTTGCCGGCCAGGCTGCTCTTTTGCCGTTCGCTCAAGATCTTGCCCGACAGCTGGAAGAACTTGGTCTCCTCTTCCTTGAGATGGTGGTGCACCTCGTGCGACAGCTTCTTGGCCAGCTTGGTCCAAGCCTCAGGTGTCTTGCGCGCCTTTCCCAGGGCCTCAACGCATTCGTCGATTTCGTGGTGCTCAGACAAGGCGTGCCGGGAAGGTTTCAGACCCAGATCATCCAGCAGGATGGGGGCATACAGAAACCGCTCCTCTGCCGCAGCGTGGGCCGCGAGTTCAATGCGCAGTTCTCTGAAGACTTCCAGAGCGCGCGGATCGCCCGCCTTGATGCGCACCAATTGCCGGCACAGTGTGCGCTGCACGTCATGGCTTTCCCTCAGCGCGTCGTAGATGTTGTCCATGGCTGCGTCCTTGTAATGCGTCGTTGATTGACCACCCAATGCGACCTTAGCTGCATTCGTCCCTCATCGGTGTAGGACATCCCCGCGTCGTCACAACCTGGAGGTCTTGCCGATACTGTCCAGTGGTTCTCCAAGACCGGTCACAGACATGAAAAAGGCCACCCGAAGGTGGCCTTTCAGTGGGCGGCAGAAAACGCTGATCAGCGGATCACAGCCAAGGTGGTGCGGGCACCGGCCTTGTAGGTCATCAGCGTGAGGGCGCCATTCTTGATGTCACCCTTCTCGTCAAAGGCGATGTTGCCGGTCACGCCTTTGTAATTGGTGGCCTTGAGTGCGGGCAGGTAGACCTTGGGGTCTGTCGAGCCAGCGGTCACCATGGCGTTGGCCATGACTTTGACTGCGTCGTACACGTAGGGTGCGTACACCTGAACGTCGGCACCGAACTTGGCCTTGAAGTCGGCGCGGAACTTGTCCATGCCTTCTTTCTGCTCGCCTTCGACACCACCGGCTTCAGCGCAGTAGACCTGGTCGTCGGCCATGCCGTCGGCAGCCAGCTTGGGCAGTTCGCTGGAGCAGATGCCGTCGCCACCCATGAACTTGGCGTTGATGCCGAGCTGCTTCATCTGCTTGAGCATCGGGCCGGCAACGGCGTCCATGCCGCCGAAGAACACGACGTCCGGCTTCTTGGCCTTCAGGGTGGTCAGGATGGCGTTGAAGTCGGTGGCTTTGTCGTTGGTGAACTCACGGCCCACGACGGTACCGCCTGCTGCGGCCACACCTTTTTCGAACTCGTCAGCCACGCCCTGGCCGTAGGCGGTGCGGTCGTCGATCACGGCCACAGTCTTGGCTTTGAGCGTTTCCACAGCGTACTTGCCCAGCGTGCCACCGAGGTGCACGTCGTCAGCCACCATGCGGAACACACCTGCGTAACCCTGACGGGTGTACTTGGGGTTGGTGGCCGATGGGGAGATCTGGGGGATGCCGGCGTCGTTGTAGATCTGCGAGGCTGGGATGGTGGTACCGGAGTTCAGGTGACCGATCACGCCGGCGACCTTGGCGTCCACCAGCTTGGTGGCTGCAGCAGTGCCCTGCTTGGGATCGGCGGCGTCGTCTTCGGCCAGCAGCTCGAATTTGACGGGCGCGCCTGCGATGGTCAGGCCCGCAGCGTTGAGTTCCTCGATCGCCATCTTGGCGCCGTTTTCATTGTCCTTGCCCAAGTGGGCAATGGCGCCACTGGTGGGTCCGACATGACCAATCTTGATGACCTGGGCTGCAGGTGCAGGAGCCGCCGCGGGTGCTGCGACCGGCGCGGCTTCTTCTTTTTTGCCGCAAGCGGCAAGAGCGACGGCCGCCGCAAGAACGGCCAATTTCAGGTTCAGTTGCATGGTTTTCCTCAAAAAGGATTGAAAAAGTTAAGCGATGGGAACTTTTGCCATCACGCTTATAAAGATACTCTAAAAAGACCGCGAATTTCACATACGTGACAAGGCGAAAGCGCATTCGAGGGTTTTCACAGACGACATCATCCCGGCGAATGCCGCATTAGCAGCTGTCATGTTCCACCGCAGCGCGCACTCAATCCAAGGGCACCAATTGGAGGTCGTGCCGTTGCGGCTCCAGGCCCAGCACCTTGTATTGGCGCCACCGATCGCGCGCCGGCGCACGATCGGCTTCGTCGAGCGTCACCACCTCGATCACCCGGTTGAACGCTGCAGGATCGTCGGGCATGTCGTGACGCAGGTTCACCAAGATCAAATCGTCGCGCTTGCCAGGCAACTGATCACCGATCTGGATAGGTGAACGGGCTCTCAGAACTTCGGAGTCGTCGGCTCGGCAATGGGGAACGAATTCTCCCGAGCCCATCGTCCACAGAGCGGCATCCAGCCTCGCCAGATCGCCGGGCGTCACCCACACAAACAGCCTCGCATGGCGCAAATAAGCCTTGCGCAGCAACCGGCAGGCATAGCCCAACCGATCAGGCGCATTGAAATGAAAGGCGACGTCGGGCAAAACAACCTCAGGCCTTGGTGGAACGGCGGGACGCAGGCTTGGATGCAGAGGTAGGCGTGGCAGGCGCATCGGCTTGGTCGATCAGGTACTGCAGCAGCAACGGCACAGGCCGACCGGTGGAGCCCTTGGCCGCCCCGCTCTTCCAGGCCGTGCCGGCGATATCCAGGTGGGCCCACGGCAGCTCAGTGGCGAATTTCTGCAGGAATTTTGCGGCCGTGATGGCGCCTCCCGCGCGCCCGGCCACGTTGCCCATGTCGGCAAAGTTGGACTTGAGGCCTTCTGCGTACTCGTCGTCCAGCGGCATGCGCCAGCACAAATCGAGCGACTTCTCCCCGGCGCTGGCCAGTGCCTGCGCAAGATCGTCCCGCGCCGAGAACAATCCGGAGCGCACGGCACCGAGCGCGATCACGCAAGCGCCGGTGAGGGTGGCAATGTCGACCACGCTGCGGGGCTTGAAGCGAGCGGCATAGGTCAAGGCGTCACACAGAATCAGGCGGCCTTCGGCGTCGGTGTTGAGGATTTCGATGGTCTGCCCGCTCATGCTGGTGACAACATCACCGGGTTTCACGGCCTGGCCATCGGGCATGTTCTCGCAGCTGGGAATGATGCCCACGACGTTGATGGCGGGCTTGAGCTCGGCCAGCGCCGCGAAAGTGCCCAGCACGCTCGCAGCCCCGCCCATGTCGAACTTCATCTCGTCCATCTCGGCGGCGGGTTTGATGGAAATGCCACCGGTGTCGAATGTGATGCCCTTGCCCACCAGCACCACCGGTGCACTGCCTTTGATGCCGCCGTTGTAATGCATGACGATGAAGCGCAGCGGCTCCACCGAGCCGCGAGCCACCGAGAGGAAAGACCCCATGCCCAGGGCTTCCACCTGCTTGGGGCCGAGCACGTCGGTCTTGAACCCGGCCTGGCGACCGAGCTTGCGCGCAGCCTCGCCCAACATGGTGGGGGTGGCATGGTTGGCGGGACGGTTGGCCCATTCCTTGGCGAACTCCACACCAGCCACCTGGGCCTTGCCGACGTTGAAGCCGCGTTGCACATCGGCGGCTTTTGCAACGCCCACCAACACCTGCTTGACGGTGCGCGCCTTGGCGCTGGGTTTGGTGGTGGTGTAGCAATAAGTGGCGTCGGCGCAGGCCTGCATGGCAGCGCGCACGGCGTCGTCGGAGGCGTCGATCAGGCTGAACACCACGCCGAGTTTTTGTACACCCGGCTGTTTGAGCGAGCCCATGCCGGCGGACACCGCTTTGCGCACCGAGGCGGCCGAGCCATCGCCCGCGCGTACCAGTGTCACACGCGAAGCCTTGAAGCCCTCGGGCCGGTAGCAGGCCAGCAGCTTGCCCACACCGGTCTCAAGATCCTTGTGCTCCACCGCTTGGGCCACCAGCCGGGTGAGCGCCTGGTCAGCGGCCTTCATGGTCGGGGTCGTGTCGGGCACCAGCACCAGGAGCGCGTCCACAGTCAGTTGGGCCGCCTGTGCAGCACTGAGGGATTTGAGTTCAAAGTCCATAATCGTGTTTTCCTTTTGGCAATCGATGTTATTTCATTCTTCCATCCGCAGAGAGCTGGCGCGCAGCTTCGGAGCCACCCTGGTGGTGCTGTTCACCATCGTGCTGACGATGCTGTTGATCCGCACGCTCGGTCTGGCTTCGAGGGGCAGTGTGAACCCGCAAGAAATCGCGCTGGTGCTGGGTTACACCGTCATCGGTCGCATGCCCACCATCCTCACGCTGGCCCTGTTCGTGGCCATCGTCTTCACCCTCTCGCGCATGTACCGCGACAGCGAAATGATCATCTGGTTCTCCAGCGGCCGCTCGCTCGGGGGCTTTCTCGGGCCGGTGCTGCGGTTCTCGTGGCCGATCCTCGTGGTCATCACATTGATGGTGTTTTTCGTCTGGCCCTGGGCCAACCAGCAAACCGACAACCTGCGCAGCCGATTCGAGCGCCGCGGTGATCTGGAGCGCGTGGCGCCCGGTCAATTTCAGGAATCGTCGAGTGGACGGCGCGTCTTCTTCATCGACAAGGACACGGCCGGTGGCACCGAGGGCCGCAACATCTTCATCTCCAGCACCGAAGACGACGGCCGCGAAACAGTCACATCGGCCCGGTCCGGGCGCATCGAATGGATCAAAGACCAGCAGTTCCTGATGCTCAACAACGGTCAAAGGCTGGAGGCGGCGGCCGATGGCAGCGGTCTGAAGGTCAGTGAGTTCGAGAGCTACGGCACCCAGATCGGGTCGAGCGCAGTCACCGAAGGTCGGTCGCAAGCCTTGAAGTCGCGCAGCACCTTGCTGCTGATCACGGAACCCGACCGGGCCAACCTGGGTGAATTGGGCTGGCGTATCGGCATGGCCCTTACCGCACTCAACTTCGTGTTGATTGCCCTGGCCACCACCGCAGGCAACCCGCGTGCGGGTCGCGGTGGCAACCTGTTTTTCACCCTGTTTGCGTTCGTCTTTTATTACAACCTGCTCAACCTGGGTCAAAGCTGGGTGGCGGGTGGGCTGGTGAGCCTGGGCGCCTTCATGCTGATGATGCACGGTGGCGTGTTCGTGCTGACCGCGCTGTGGTTGGTCAAACGGCATTACAACGTGAGCTTGCGCAGCTGGCTCAACAGCCGCCGCAATGCCAACGCAACGTCCCAACGGGCCACGGCATGAAAACAATCCGGCGTCTGATCTACGGTGAAATCTTCCTGGCAGTGGGTTTCGTGCTGCTGGCGTTCCTGTCGCTCTTCTTCTTTTTTGATTTCGTGGATGAACTTCCTGCGCTGGGCAAACCGTCTGCGTTGGACGCCAAACTGGTCTACGAGGTGCCTCACGCCCTGTTGTATGTGGGCCTGCTCATGCCCAACCGCATTTATGAACTGCTGCCCATTTCGGTGCTGATCGGCGCGGTGTTCGTGCTGGCTCGCCTGGCGCAAGGGTCTGAGTACACGATCCTGCGCACCAGCGGGCTGGGGCCCTGGCGCGCGCTGCGAACCTTGCTGGGACTGGGCACCGTGTTTGTCGTGCTCACCTTTGCCCTGGGTGACTACGTCGCGCCACTGGCGGACCGCACCGCCCAGCTGCTCAAGGCACGCTACCAGGGCAACATCAGCGTCGGCCAGACAGGCGCATGGCTCAAGGAGCGGCAGCCCTACAGCAACTTCTCGGTCAACGTGGGCTCCATGTCACCGCAGGGAGAATTGGGGAATGTGCGCATTTTCGAGTTCAACAACCAGGGTTCGCTGGTGTCCACCATCACCGCCGCCACCGGGCAGATCGAGGTTGACGACTCGTGGACGCTTCGCCAGGTGCAGCGACGAGAGTTCGATACCGCTGGCAAAGCATCAGCGCGCATCGTGCGCAGCGAGCTGGAGACCTTCCGCTGGCCCAGCGGCATCAACAGCGAAATGGTGTCGGTGGCCCTGCTCAAGCCGGAGACCATGCGCACGGCCGACCTGTTTGGTTACATCCGCCACCTGCAGGCCAACGGGCAGACCGCGCAGCGCTACGAAATCGAGTTCTGGCGCAAGGTGTTCTATCCGCTGAGTTGCCTGGTCATGGTGGTGCTCGCCCTGCCCTTTGCCTACCTGCATTTCCGATCCGGCAGCATCACCGC
>JANPKR010000027.1:0-6060 GCA_031426175.1 Hydrogenophaga sp.
GCACCGCGCCTGGCAGCGTCGATACGGCGCGAATGGGCAGCGCTGCGCAAGGCGGAAAAGCGAGCCATTGCCCGATTGAAGACACCCGGGAAAACCCGCGCTGATCGCAACGCCTTTGCGAGATTCCGCATCCAGGCGCACTACCTGCGCCACGGGGGATTCATGCACTCGGGCCAGCTCGACCACGGCGTGTTGCAGGCTGCTCGATGCGACCTGCCGGTGGACTGGGTGCACGGGCGGTTCGATGCCATCTGCCCACCCGCCAACAGCCGACGCTGGGCTGCACTCGGACGCGCCGCAGGGGGCACCGTGATGCACATGGAGCCTCACAGCGGTCACCTCGGGCATGAACCCGCCATGCTGCCGGCGCTGCGCCAGAGCGTGCGCAGGACGCTGGCATGACAGGCCTGCGCTGCGTGGTGGCAGCGGTGGTGCTCGCGCTGCTCGCGGGCTGTGCGTCGACCTCACGAAACCCCGACTGCAGCGCCGCCAACGCGGTGCCTTGGCAAGCGGTGGTGCCCGGCGTGTGGGTGTGGCAGCCTGAGCGCGTGGGTGAGATTTCCACCGCCAATGCAGGCCACGTGGTACCCACCTCGGTGGTGGTTTCAGGCGTTGAGGCGATGGTGATCGACCCTGGCCCGAGCCACCGCCACGGCCTGCGCGTGCGCGACTCGCTGGCCTGCCGTTTTGGTGCTCAGGTGAGCTGGGTGGTCAACACCCACGCCCACGCCGAGAACGTGTTGGCGAACTCGGCGTTTGCCGATGCGCTCGCTGCGGGTCGGTTGGAGATCCTGTCCAGCGAAGGCACGCGCGGCGCCATGCAGCAGCGTTGCCCGGCCTGCCTGGCCAGCCTGACCGAGCGCGTGGGTGCAGACGCGATGGCAGACACGCGCATCGTGTGGCCCAGCCGTGTGCTGCAGGCCGGTGAGGTCTTGCGCATCGGACCGCACCGGCTGCGCGTGTTGCCGCCGGCGCCGGGGCACACCGAGAGCGATCTCGTGCTGTGGGACGAAGCCAGCCGCGTGGTCTGGACCGGTGGGCTGGTGTATGACCAGCGCCTGCCCGAACTCGCGCAGGGTGGGGTGGACGCGTGGCTGTTGGCGCTGGACCGCATCGCCGCGTTGCAGCCCAGGCATGCGATCGGCAACACGGTCTCCAGCTCGGTGGGGCCAGAGAGTCTGCCACCGGCGTTGGGGGTCACCCGCGCTTACCTGACCGAGCTGCGTGCGCTTGTGCTCAAAGCCATGGACGAAGGTCGCTACGCGGGGGAGACCGGGGCGATCAACATGCCGGCCTTCAAAGAGTGGGCGGGCCATGCGCAACGACAAGGCTTCAACGTGCAGCGCGCGTGGCGCGAAATGGAGCCGGTGTGGATGGAGCGTGGTGCTCCACCGAAGTAGCTCAGTTGAGCAGGTCTGGCGGCAGCTGGTCTTTCTTGCGGTAGATGGTGTTGCGCGACACCCCCAGGGCCTTCGCCGCAGCCGACACATTGCCCTTGTGCAGGCGCAGCATCTGGGCCATGGCGCTCAGGGCCACGTCCTGCAGCTTCTGGCCTTCGGGCGCCGCCTCCACCGCCGGCTCCGGAAGGCTGCAGGAGGGCGCCGGATCGTGGGGCATGACCACCGATGCCGTGGCCGCGAACGGCGTCAGGGGCTGTGCCAACGCCTGGTCCAGCTCTTCGAGGAAGTCATCAGGCAGGTGACCCATGTCGATCACGCCGCCGTGGCCGACCATCACGACGGCGGTGCGCAGCAGGTTGTGCAGCTGGCGGAAGTTGCCGGGCCAGGCGTAGCGCTTGAAGAGGTCCATCACCTGCGCCGACACGCCGACCGGCTGGCTCCCCTCGCTCAGCGCGAGCAGGATCTTCTGCACCACGAGTTCGAAGTCGCTTCGCTCGCGCAGCGCGGGCAGGCGCACCACCAGACCGTTGAGGCGGTAGTAGAGGTCTTCCCGGAAATCGCCGCGCGCGATCATGTCCTTGAGGTTCTTGTGGGTGGCGCTCACCACCGCCACATCCACCTCGACCTCTTTCCCGGCGCCCAGCGGGCTGACCTTGCGCTCCTGCAGCACACGCAGCAAGCGCGCCTGCAGGTGCTTGGGCATGTCGCCGATTTCGTCAAGGAAGAGCGTGCCGCCATGGGCTTGCAGGATCTTGCCGATCGATCCCTTCTTGCGCGCACCGGTGAAGGCGCCTTCTTCGTAACCGAACAGTTCGGACTCGATCAAGGTGTCGGGGATCGAGGCGCAGTTGACCGACACGAAAGGCTGGGCCGCACGTGTGGAGTCGCCGTGGATCGCTTGCGCCAGCAGGTCCTTGCCGGTGCCGGTTTCGCCCAGGATCATGATCGGAATATCGCGCCCGCTGACCATGCGCAGCTTGTGGATGACAGAGGTCACCTGGGCGTCGCCGGTGTCGAGGTAGTGCAGCGAAGAGAACTGCATCTTCTTGCCCGTCTGCTTCAGCGGCTCGGGCGCCGCAGGTGTGGTTGTGGATGCGCCTTGCGGCTGTGCAACTGGCTCGTTCGCAGGGCTGCCCGGTTTGGCGGCCCACATGTTGGAAGCCTTGAGCTTGACCCGGCACCACACCGAGACGCCGTTGTGCATGCACAGCTGTTTGGGGTTGGGCGTGGCGCCGCCGAACAGCTCGAACAGGGCCGACACCGGCAGACCAAACAGCGAGGAGAAAGTGTGTGCCTTCAGGGCGCTGAAGGGCAGGCCGATCTGGAACTGTGCGCTGCGGTTGGCCGAGAGGAAGCGGCCTTCCGGCGAGAACACCGCGATGCCTTCGACCAGCGTGCCCAGGAATTCGGAACGCGTGTGGAAGTGGATGCGGATCGCCTTGGGGAAGATGTCGGCGAACATGTGGTTTTCGATCATCTGGGCCGACATGCGCACCAGCGCCAGCGTGTGCTGGTGGTAGCTGCGGTGGTCACCGGTCACGTCGAGCGCACCGATCACCTGGCCGTAGGGATCGAAGATGGGCGAAGCCGAACAGGTGAGGAACTTGTTGGCGTTCATGTAGTGCTGGCCGCCGTGCACCGTGAGCGCTTCTTCTTCGGTGAGCGCGGTGCCGATCGCGTTGGTGCCCTTGCTTTTCTCGGACCAGTCCATGCCGGGCGTGAGCGCCACTTGCGAGGCGCGCTCCAGAAAATCCATGTCGCCCAGTGAATGCAGAACCAGGCCCCTGGCAGATGTGAGCAGCACCATGCTGTGGGTGTTGACGATCTGGTCGTACAACGTTTCCATGACCGGCGCGGCGTGCTGGAACAGGAAGCGGTTTTCTTCCAGCGCGTCGGGAAGAACACCGTGCGAGGGACTGGAAAAGTCGGGCTCGTCGGTGACGGTCAGACCGTACGACTGCGAGCGGCGGTGCGACTGGCCGATCAGGTCGTGGTGATCCGGACTGGGCATGCCCGCAAGCGGTGATGCAGAACGATGACCCGGGACCGGGCTCGTGAAGAGGGCGGAACTCATGTTGTCTCCAGGGTCCGGGGGAAGGACTCCCCAACAGTCCACCGACCAGCGCAGGTCGTCTGGCGCTGGGTGGGGGGCTCCGGTGTGTTCGCTGTCTTGTGGGCTCATGCAATTTTCTTCATAACTGTCCCGGGAAACAACACTGGTAATCCCGGTGTGCGACAACCCGGGCCGGGTGTACCTCCGCCCAGATAGCAAGTAACTTGCCTGCTTTTGCACTACTTTTTTCGGCAAACAGGTGGTCCAGAAGGCATCAGTGGCGCCCATCGGTGTGACACGTCGCTCGCAGACCCGGCTTGCAGTTGATGCAATTTGGTACACGTCGGGGGCGTTCATGCGGGTTTTGGTGGAAGGCCTGCTTCTTGCTGACCACAGCGTGTGAATCCGCCTTTGACCTTGGAGACATCTCGATGAAAACCCGCACCTTTCCCTTTTCAAAGCGCGCTGCTCGCGCACTGCTGGCCCTGGCCGTGACCTGCGGTGTCGCCGCCGTGATGGCCCATGGCGACGTGACACCGCAATCGGTGGACACCAGCACGCTGCCGCAGCTCGGCGCCAAGTGGCTCGATGCCAACCCTTTCAGCGCCGGCCCGGCCAACAAGGAAGCGCTGCGCATCGGTACCTCGGCCTACAACCAGAACTGCGCTCGCTGCCACGGGCTGGAGGCCATCTCCGGCGGCATGTCGCCCGACCTGCGCAAGTTCGACAGCGACTGCTCCGGCATGGCCGATGTGGCCAAGAAGGCGGCGTGCTACAAGGAGATGGACGAGTTCTATGTGGCCACCGTGCGCCGCGGCCGCGTGCGCGATGGCCGCGTGTACATGCCGCCTTTTGAGGGCACGCTCACGCAGGAGGCGATCTGGTCGATCAAGACCTACCTGGAAACCCGCCGCGAACAATGAAGACTGCGGGTCCGCTTCGACCCGCCTTTCCGTGGAGACAAGACATGACAGACAAGAACAGACACCTCGGCCGCCGCCAGGTGCTGGCAGGCCTTCTGCCCCTGCTGGGAGGCCTGCCTCTGCTGGCGAAAGCGCAAACCGAGCTGACCGACCTGGCCAGGATCCGCGCCACGGGCGTGCTCAAGGTGGCGGTGTACAAGGACAACGCGCCGTTCTCTGACGGGCCGGCCAACGATGTGAAAGGCCTGGACGTGTCCATCGCCGCCGCGCTGGCGCGTCAGCTCAACCTCAAGCTCGCACTGCTGCCTTTCGATGCGGGCGAGAACATGAACGACGACCTGCGCAACATGGTCTGGCGCGGTCACTACCTGGGCTATGGCCCGGCCGATGTGATGCTGCAGGTCCCGGGCGACAAATACCTCATGGCGCGCAACCGGCAGGTGCTGATCCTGGCGCCCTACATGCGCCAGTCGCTGGTGCTCGTGTACGACACCACACGCATCGCCGATGTGAACAGCCCCGACGACCTCAAGGGCCTTGCGCTCGCGGCCGAGCGCGGCGCTGGTGCCACCAGTGCGCTCATGGGCTACAACGGCGGCCTGCTGCGAGCGCAGGTGGGCATCCACAACACCGGCACCCAGGCCGTGCAGGCCATGCTTGATGGCAAGGCGGTGGCCGCCTATGTGACGCGGGCGCAAGTCGAATCGGTGCTGTCGCGCGCCGAGGTCAAGCCGGGGCAGTACCGCCTCACGCCACTGGCGCTGAGCGGCATTCCCGACACCGGCTGGCCGGTGGGCATGGCGATCAAAGCCGAGCACAAGGAACTGGGCCAGGCGTTGGAGACAGCGCTGCAATCGATGCGCAGCAGTGGCGAGTTGCTCGCGATCTTCAAGCAGCATGGGATGACGCTCACCGCACCCTGAGTGCTTCGCCATTCATGGATGTGTGAGACTGAAAAGGCGGCCGTTGGGCCGCCTTTTGTTTTGTGGGTCAGGCGCCGGGTTTTTTGCGCATGAGCTTGCGGTAGACCGTGGCCCGGCTGATGCCCAGGGCGCGGGCAGCCTCCATCACGTTGCCGCGTGCTTCTTCAACCGCCTTGCGGATGAGGGCAGTTTCCACGTCCTTGAGCGGCACGGCTGTGCCCGAACTGCTCATGGGTCCCCGTTCGCCGCCCGCGTTGAGTCGCGCATGCACGTTGAGTCGCAGCCCGGACCACAGCGGTACCTCCAGCGCGTTGCGCTGGGCTCGCGCGGCATCGAACAGGGTTTCCAGCGACACGGCAAACACGTCGGTGCAATGGCCTGCGCTGCCCAGCGGCGCGATACCCAGCATGTCGGCGGCCGGTCGGTTCAGGCCGGTGATGTGGCCGTCAGCGTCAACGCATACCAGGCCGTCGCCGTCGCTGCCCAGCGACAGGCCGGGCCAGTTCAGGCTCAGCAGCAAGCGGTGGGGTCGGGAAAGCGCGAGCGCGTTTTCGATGCTGCGTGCCGACTGGGTGACGAGGTGTTTGAGGGCAGGTTGTTCCACCACGTTCACGCCGGTCAGGTCGAGCATGCCCACACACTGGCCATCGGGTCCCCAGATGGGCGCACCCGCGCAGCTGTAGACGCTGGTGGCATCAAAGAAGTGTTCACCCCGGTGCAGCCACACCGGCTGCAACTCGGCCAGGGTGGTGCCGATGGCG
>JANPKR010000028.1:0-2133 GCA_031426175.1 Hydrogenophaga sp.
GCGTCGTACATGTCGATGGGGTGGTTTCTCTTGTCTCTGGCTTGACTCGGGCGCATGGTGTGTCTCGGTCTCGTTCCCTATGATCCAACGAATGTACCAAGCACTGAGAGCCTCACGCAGCGAATTCGTCCCGGTCCGCAATCTGAACTACCACGTGCGAGTGTGGGGTGAGCGCAGCGACGGCGTGACACCATTGGTGCTGGTGCATGGCTGGATGGATGTGGCTGCCTCATGGCAATTTGTGGTGGACGCCATGCAGACCGAGCGCTGGATCATCGCGCCCGACTGGCGCGGCTTTGGCCACACCAAGCTCGAAGGCCCCGCGGTCGACAGCTACTGGTTCCCCGACTATCTGGCCGACCTCGACGCCCTGCTCGACCACTATGCGGGCGAGCGCAAGGTCGACCTGGTGGGCCACAGCATGGGCGGCAACATAGCCATGATGTATGCGGGAGTTCGGTCCGGGCGTATCGAGCACCTCGTCAACCTCGAAGGCTTCGGCATGCCCGAAACGAGGCCTGCCCAGGCGCCAGGCCGCTACGCGCAGTGGATGGACGAGCTCAAGACCGTTCAACGGGGCGGCAAGGCGCTCAAGAGCTACCCCGACGCAGACGGCGTGGCGCGAAGGCTCATGAAAACCAACCCACGCCTGGCACAAGACAAGGCCGACTGGCTGGCCCAGCAATGGGCAGCGCCCAACGCGCAGGGCGAATGGGAAATCCTGGGCGACGCTGCCCACAAAGTGACCAGCGCCCACATTTACCGACTGGACGAAGCCCTGGAGATCTACCGCCGCATCAGCGCCCCGGTACTCTCGGTAACCGCCAGCGACGACAGCCTGGGTCAATGGTGGAAAGGGCGCTACACGCTGGCGCAGTACCTGGAGCGCATTCGTGCTGTGCCACGCCTGGAGAGCGCCGTGGTGCAGGCGGCGGGGCACATGGTTCACCACGACCAGCCGGTCGAACTGGCGCGTTTGATCGAGACCTTCCTGCTCAGCCCGCCCTGAGCAAGCAGGGCGGCAACGGCGGGTTGCTGCACACGGCGCATGCCCCTCAGCAGGCGGGCAGGCATACTCCCCGGCATGAATTTTCTTCGAAGCACCTTCTCCCGGCACGTTTTGGTCGCTGCTGCCATGGGCACTTTGCTGAGCGCACCCGCCATGGCTGGCAACTGGGATTTGTGCCCGGGCTACGACCAGCCGGCCAGCGCCGAACCCAATGCGCCCCGCTACGAGGCTTTCTTCTCGCCCTACACCCACCACTGGACGCCGGACGACGAACACGAACAGGTCTATGCAGTCAGCGTGAGCCGGCTTCTGCCCAACAACCGCTACTGCGGCTTCAGCCTGTTCAACAACTCCTTCGGACAGCCCTCGGCTTATGCCTTTGTGGGCAAGAGCTGGCCGGGCCTGTGGAAGTCCTACCCAAACGTCTATGCCTCAGTGAGCGCCGGCATCATTTACGGCTATGTGGGCCGGTACAAAAACAAGGTTCCCTTGAATGTGGGCGGTTTCTCGCCCGTGATCGTTCCCGCCATCGGATACCGCCTGTCACCCAAAAGCACGGTCGAGGTCCAACTGCTCGGCACCGCGGCGGTCATGTTCGGCACCACCTGGCGCTTTTGAGCGGCGCAGCCGCGGGCGGCGGCATGGCGTGAGAAAATTGGGGTTTTGATCATTGACCGCAGGAATACCCCATGGAAGCCGAACGCAGCAACGCCATCCGATCCAAGCTCGAAGACCTGACCACACGCGTGGTCGAGCTCCGGAGGTATCTTTGACTACGATGCCAAAGCATCGAAATTGAAAGAAGTCGAGTCGGCACTGGAAGACCCCACGGTCTGGAACGACCCCAAACGCGCGCAGGATCTGGGCCGAGAGAAAAAATCCCTGGAGGACGTGGTGCTGGTGCTCGACCGCCTCACTGGCGAGCTCACCGACAACACCGAGTTGTTCGAGATGTCGAGTGAAGACGGGGATGAAGCCGGTCTCATCACCATCGAAGGCGAAGCCGCCAAAGTCGCGGTCGAGGTGGAGAAGCTCGAATTCCGCCGCATGTTCAGCAACCCGGCCGATCCGCTGAACTGTTTCCTGGACATTCAGGCAGGCGCAGGTGGCACCGAAGCTTGCGA
>JANPKR010000029.1:0-4197 GCA_031426175.1 Hydrogenophaga sp.
CCTGAGCAACTGGCAACGCAGCCCTGAGGGACTGCGCACCTGGAGCGATCTGGCCGAGCTGCTGGATGGATGCGAGATCGCGGCGGTGGAACTCTCCAACGAGCTCAGCCGCCTGCATTTCAGCCACGCCGATCTGCGCAACCAGTCACTGGGCGCATAGCAACGTGTGCCCCCACGCTCCGCACTTCGTGTCGTCGCTGCCCCCCGAGGGGGCGCTGGCCCTCCTTGGGACGGCCCGGCGGAGGTCCTGACATGCTCCTTCGCATCCTCCACCGCACCCGCTACCGCTACCACGGCTCGATCGACCTGGCGCAGCACATGGTGCACCTGTGCCCGCTGGACACGCCGTACCAGCGCCTGATCGGCAACGAACTGCGCATCGACCCGCCACCGGCCGCGCGCAGCCAGACCACCGACGTGTTCGGCAACCAGCGCACGTTCTTTTCGCTGCAGGCCACGCACAGCGTGCTCACCGTGGAAGCCGACAGCCTCGTCGAGACCGGCGCACACCAGCCGCTGCCGCAGGCCCCACCCTGGCGCGCCATGACCTGGGAACGCGTGCGTGAGCACTTCCGCTACCGGGCCAACGCCCCGTTCGATCCGGCCGCCGAATTCCTGTTCGCTTCACCCTACGTGCCGCGCGACGATGCCTTCGCGGCCTTCGCTCGCCCGGCTTTCAAGCCCGGCCTGCCCGCATTGGCGGCAGCCCAGGCGCTGATGGAACTGATCCACACCGATCTCACCTATGAGACGGCGAGTACCGAGGTGAACACCCCAGCGCTGGAAGCACTCGCCCAGGGCAAGGGTGTGTGCCAGGACTTCGCCCACATCATGCTGGGCTGCCTGCGCACCTTGGGCTTGCCAGCGCGCTATGTCAGCGGCTATTTGCTCACACGCCCGGCGCCGGGCAAGGTGCGCCTGATCGGCGCCGATGCCTCACATGCCTGGGTGTCGGTGTACGTTCCTGTCGTGAATGAATCGGACGACGGCGCCGAAACCACCGGCGCCTGGTTCGACTTCGACCCCACCAACAACCGCTGCGGCTGGGGCAGCCCAGGCGAAGACTATGTGACCCTGGCCACCGGCCGCGACTTTGGCGATGTCTCGCCCATGCGCGGCGTGATCCAGAGCGGCGCGGACCACACACTGCAGGTGGCGGTGACCGTCGCGCCGCCCGACGAACTCAAGGCGCTTGAAACGCAAGAGGCCGGTCCCGGGGCCTGAGCTCCAGCAGTCCGACCTGCCGGGGTCGTCACTAGAATGGGTCGCTCATTCTTCAGGAGCCTTCCCATGAGCATTTACGACAAGCTGTCCCAACTCGGTATCGTCCTGCCGCCCGTCTCGGTACCCGCTGCGGCCTACGTGCCCTTTGTACAAACCGGCAACCTCATTTTTCTGAGCGGCCACATCGCCAAACAAGACGGAAAACCCTGGGTCGGCCAGCTCGGCCTGACCATGACCACCGATGAAGCCAAACCCGCCGCACGCGCCGTGGCCATCGACCTGCTCGGCACCTTGGCCGCAGCCTGCCTGGCCGCTGGCAAAACGCTTGACGATGTGAAACGGATCGTCAAAGTGCTCAGCCTGGTCAACTCCACCGCCACCTACACCGAGCAGCACCTGGTCACCAACGGCTGCAGCGAACTGCTCGGCCAGGTCTTCGGCCCGGTCGGCGCACACGCGCGCAGCGCGTTTGGTGTGGCGCAGTTGCCCATGGGTGCTTGTGTCGAAATCGAGCTGATCGCAGAACTGGGGTGACCCCCAGAACTTGTTGACCCCCCGCGCGCCTCACGGCGCTCCCCCCTGAAGGGGGGCGGCATCTGGGGCCGGCGGAGCCGGACCCGCGATGCCCCTGGGCGGGGTCGTCTCGCTCGAAAGGCGTTCAGTGTCTCCGGCGCTCTTTTGCGCGCCGCACCTGCCGACTCTGGTTGACCTGTGCCACCGCCTGGTCTTTGGCGGCGCGGCGCCTCGAAAAGTGGCGCACGGCCAGGCGCGTGACGCCGAACGCGAGCACCGCCAGCGCTGCTGCGATCACCACGCCGGTGAGTTCTCCGCTGTTCATGCTCATTCCACCCGGGTCACGCGGTTGGGCTTGAAGCCCAGGTCGGCCGCCTTGCCCTTGCGGCCGCGCGCGGCACGTGCGTTGTTCAGGCTGCGGATCTCCAGCGTTTCATCACGCTCCTTGCCACCGCGCCCGATGCCTTCGATCTTCACGCTGCGGGTGTAGGCCGCTGCGCCCGCCAAGGTGTCCTTGGGTTCGAGGTCGATCAGCATCAGGCCGCGACCGCCTTTCTCCATCAGCTTGAGTTCGCCGATCTCGAAGGTGAGGATGCGCCCGCCGGTCGAGGCGCAGCACACGTGCGTGGCTGGGTTCAGCGGCTGAGCACTGGACGTGAAAGCAGCGTGTGACGGTGCGCAAGGCGTTTCACCCTCACCCAGATTCAGGAAGGTCTTGCCGCCGCGCTGGCGCGAGACCATGTTCTCCACCGTCGCGAGGAAGCCGTAGCCGCCGCTGCTGCTGAGCAGCAGTGCAGCGTTGGCCGGGCCCGCAAAGTAGTGCAGCGGCTGCGTGCCGGTCTCCAGCTCGATCAGCGTGGTGATGGGCTGGCCGTCGCCGCGCGCACCGGGCAGGCTCGCCACCGGCACGCTGTACACGCGCCCGTTGCTGCCGAACACGATCATCGTATCCACCGTGCGGCATTCAAACGTGCCGTACAGACCGTCACCGGCCTTGAACGCGAAGCTGCCAGCCTCGTGTCCGTGGCCGGTGCGTGCGCGCACCCAGCCTTTGCTGGACACCACCACCGTCTCCGGCTCGTCCACCACCTTGATCTCGGCCACGGCCTTCTTCTCGGTCTGGATCAGCGTGCGGCGTTCGTCGGCAAAGGTCTTCGCATCCGCCTCGATCTCTTTCACCATCAGGCGCTTGAGGCTCCCCGGGTTGCCCAGGATGTCTTCGAGCTTGCCCTGCTCTTCCTTGAGCGACTTGAGCTCCTGCTCGATCTTGATGGCCTCCAGCCGCGCGAGCTGGCGCAGGCGGATTTCAAGAATGTCTTCTGCCTGCCGGTCGCTCAGCTTGAAACGTTCGATCAGCGCGGCCTTGGGATCGTCGGCCTGGCGGATGATCGCGATCACCTCGTCGATGTTGAGCAGCACCAGCTGCCGCCCCTCGAGGATGTGGATGCGGTCCAGCACCTTGGTCAGGCGGTGCTGCGAGCGCCGTGTGATGGTGACCTGGCGGAACTCGATCCACTCGCCCAGCATCTGCCGCAGCGACTTTTGCGTCGGCCGTCCATCGATCCCGATCATCGTGAGGTTGATCGGCGTGGAGCTTTCGAGGCTGGTGTGCGCCAGCAGCGCGGTGATGAGTTCCTGCTGCTCGATGCGGCTGCTCTTGGGCTCGAACAAGAGGCGCACCGGCGCGTCCTTGCTCGACTCGTCGCGCACACCGTCGAGCACCATGAGGATGCTCGCCTTGAGCTGCGTCTGTTCCTGCGTGAGCGCCTTCTTGCCCGCCTTCACTTTCGGGTTGGTGAGTTCCTCGATCTCTTCGAGCACACGCTGCGTGCTCACACCCGGTGGCAGCTCGGTCACCACCAGTTGCCACTGGCCGCGCGCCAGGTCTTCGATCTTCCAGCGCGCGCGCACCTTGAGGCTGCCGCGCCCGGTGCGGTAGGCGTCAACGATGTCGCTAGCCGGGCTGATGATCTGGCCGCCGCCGGGGTAGTCGGGCCCGGGCAGGATGGCGAAGAGCTCGTCATCGGTGAGCTTCGGGCTCTTGATCAGCGCCACGCAAGCGTCGGCCACTTCACGCAGGTTGTGGCTGGGGATTTCGGTGGCCAGGCCCACAGCAATGCCGGATGCGCCGTTGAGCAGGTTGAATGGCAGGCGCGCCGGCAGCTGCTTGGGCTCCACCGTGGAGCCGTCGTAGTTGGGCACGAAGTCCACCGTGCCTTCGTCGATCTCGTCGAGCAGCAGCGTGGTGATCTTGGCCAGCCGGGCTTCGGTGTAGCGCATGGCCGCGGCGCCGTCGCCGTCGCGCGAACCGAAGTTGCCCTGCCCATCGATCAGCGGGTAACGCTGCGCGAAGTCTTGCGCCATGCGCACCAGCGCGTCGTAGGCCGCCTGGTCGCCGTGCGGGTGGAAACGGCCGAGCACATCACCGACCACGCGCGCACTTTTCACCGGGCGCGCGGC
>JANPKR010000030.1:0-13158 GCA_031426175.1 Hydrogenophaga sp.
GGGGGCGAGGTCGGAACCAAAGGCAGCGCTGTAACGCGCATACGGCCGCACCACGCGGCTCCAGAGATCGAACAGCGCAATGTCGTGGTTGCCAGGCAGCGCGAGCAGCGGCGCACCGAGCCGGTCCATCACGGCGCGCGCAGCGTTGAACTGGTCGGCGCGGGCGCGCTGCGTGATGTCGCCCGAGAGCACCACCAGGTCGGGGCGCAACTGCGCGGCGAGGGCCACCAGCGCTTCCACCACCGGGGTTCGTTCGGTACCGAAGTGAGGGTCGGAGACTTGCAGCAGAACGCTCATGGTGTCGCTGCAGCGGGCGCCGCCTTGAGCAGCCACAAGGGCTGTGGCAACACGCGGATGGTCAGCGGCGAGCGCATCCAGTCCACCTCGCCGTCGAACGCCACTTTCACCTTGCGCCGCCCCATCAAGCGCGAGGGTTTGATCACCAGGCTCTGGCACACAAAGCGTTCGATGCCGCTGGCTTCTCCCAGCTGCCCGAGCGCGCCGCGCAGCATCAACCCCAGCATGGCCAGGGTACCGATGGGTTTGAGGATCACGGCGGTCACATGCCCATCGGACGCTGCGCCTTCGGACTGTTCGCCGCTGCTGCCCAGACCGAGCTGTTCCAGCTGCAAGCGGTTGTTGCCCACGAACAGGGTGAGCGTGCGCACTTCACGCTGCTGCCCTTCCCATTCAATCGACAGTTTGAGCCGGCGCTGCGAGCGCAGCAACGTGGCCATGCCCGCGCCAAACGCCACCAGGCGGCTGCGGCCAAAGCGGGCTTTCCAGGTTTCGCGGTCCTGCAGCAGGTCGGGGTACAGACCCAGGCTGGCGTTGACGAGGAACACCTGCTCGTTGATGGCCGAGATCTGCACCGGCTCGGGCCGCGCGTCGAGCAACCAGCGCAGCGCTTCAAGGGTGTCGGTGGGCGCGCCGTGCTCGCGTGCGAAGTAGTTGAAGGTGCCCCTTGGGATCACGCCCATGGTGCAGCCCGCTGCGTGAGCCGCCTGCGCCACCGTGTTGATGGTGCCGTCGCCGCCCACCGCCACCACCGCCGAACCATCGGCCCGCGCCCGGCTGGCGGCCTCGCGGGCCACGCGCGCGAGTTCGCCCGGCGCTGCAAACGACACGGTGCCCGCACGCCCGGCTTCGCGCAGACCCGCTTCGATCGACTCGCGCGTGGCGTCGGCATCGCCATGGCCGGCCTGGCCATTGACCACGAACTGCAGGGCCGCCGCGGGATTGAACAAGGGACGCTGCATCAAAAGCCCACGGCCTGGCCGTCGCGGCGCGAGTCGCTTGCGGCCACATAACCGGCTTCCATGTCATCGGACAGGCGCCAGATGAACTGGCCGCTGCCGAAGTCCATGTAGGCGTCGGGGGTCGGCTCGAAGCGGTGGCCCAGATCTTTGAGGCCCTGCAGCAGCGCGGGCGCCATGGTGGACTCGAAGTCCACGTTCCTGCCGCTGCCCACTTTCCATCGCGGCGCGTCGCACGCGGCCTGCGGTTGCTGGCCATGCACAAGCATGCGCACCAGCGTCTGCACATGGCCCTGTGGCTGCATGTTGCCGCCCATCACGCCAAAGCTCATCTGGGGACGGCCGTCCTTCGTGACGAAGCCGGGAATGATGGTGTGGAAAGGTCGCTTGCCCCCGGCCACCTGGTTGGGGTGGCCCTCGGCCAGCGTGAAACCATGGCCACGGTTCTGCAGGCTCACGCCCACCGAGGGCACCACCACGCCGCTGCCGAAACCCATGTAGTTGGACTGGATCAGGCTGATCATCTGGCCGCGCTCGTCGGCCGCGGTCAGGTACACGGTGCCGCCGCGCGGCGGTGTGCCGTGCGAAAAATCGCCGGCTTTGCCCGGCTGGATGAGCCTGGCGCGCTCGGCGAGATAGGCATCGCTCAGCAGGTCGGCGGCGCTCACCTCGTTCATGTGGCGAGCATCGGCCACCCAGCGGTAGGTGTCGGCAAAGGCCAGCTTGATGGCTTCGATCTGCAGGTGCTGCGACTCGATGCTGTCCACCGGCAGGCGGCCGATGTCGAGGTGCTCCAGCATGCCCAGCGCCATGAGCGCCGCGATGCCCTGGCCGTTGGGCGGGATCTCGTGCACGGTGTGGCCGGCAAAGTTCTTCTGGATCGGCAGCACCCATTCGGGGCGGTAGGCGTCGAGGTCGGCCAGGGTCATGGTGCCGCCGTTCGCAGCGGCGTGGGCCACCAGCGCTTCGGCGATCTCGCCGCGGTAGTAGGCCTCGCCGCGGGTATCGGCGATCTTGCGCAGCGTGGCGCCGGCGGCCTTGAAGGTGAAGTGCTCGCCCGGTGTGGGAGCGCGGCCGTGCGGCATGAAGGCCTCGGCAAAACCCGGCTGGTTTTTGAGAAGGGGCACCTGGCGCGCCCACTTGTCGGCGGTGATGCAGCCCACACCGTGGCCGCGCTCGGCCAGCTCGATCGCGGGCTCCAGCAGGTCGGCAAAGGGCAGCTTGCCGAAACGATCGGACAAGGCCACCCAGCCCGCCACGGCGCCGGGCGTGGTCACCGAGTCCCAGCCGCGCTGGGGCATCTCGCCGCCATGGCGGCGCGCGAAGTAGTCGGTGTTCCAGGTGGCCGGCGCCACGCCCGACGAATTGAGACCGTGCAGCTTGTCGCCGTCCCACAGGATGGCGAAGTTGTCGCTGCCCAGGCCGTTGGAGATGGGCTCGACGATGGTGAGTGCGGCCGCAGCAGCAATCACCGCGTCCACCGCGTTGCCGCCTTTGTGCAGCATGCGCAGGCCGGCCGACGAGGCCAATGGATGCGAGGTGGAAACGACGTTGCGCGCCATCACGGGGCTGCGCACGGTGGGGTAGGGGTTGGTCCAGTGGAATGTCATGGGGGATCCGGTTTGCGTGGAAAGGGGTTCCACGCTGGGCAGTTTGCAGGATATGCGAAGGGCCTGCATGTCATGAGAACGACACCGATGGCCCGAACAATGCAACGATGGAAAACGCGACGCTCCAACACACGGAAAACGCCTGGGGATACAGGCAGCTCGACGTCCGGCTGTTCCGTTGGATGCGGGCCGGGCGCGGGGCACGACCCAAGCTGCTGCCGGTGGCCCGCGTCATCGCCCTGCGAAGCTGGATACCGATGTTGCTGACGTTGGTGGTCATGGCCGGGGCTCAGCCCTCGGGGGGCTGGGTGCTGCTGCAGGTACTTGGCATGGCCGCGATCGCCCAGGTTTTCAGCAAGAAGTGCGCGATGTTCTGGGCCGCACCACGCCCATTTGCGCTGGGTCTGAGTGACAACCACCTCCGCCACGGCCCCCGCGCCGGCTTGCCCAGCACACACGCGGCGGTGATGGGTGCGGTGGCTGGGTTCATGGCGGTCGCCATGCCCGGCCACCCTTTGCTCGCGCTGTTGGTTGCAATCGCCCTGCTCACCGCCTGGGCTCGGGTCTACGCCGGTGCCCACTTCCCGAGCGACGTGCTGCTCGGACTGGGCCTGGGGTGTGCTGTGGGCTGGGCGGGCGCGCGGCTCTTCGGCCTGGGCTGATGCGAGCGCGCAGCTCAGTTGAGGATCTCGACCCCGAAGCCGCGATAACCGATGAAGCTGCATCGGCCGTCGAACATGGGCGTGCCGCTGACGCGGTAACTGCGGCGCACACCCTTCTCGGAGACATGGTGCAGCAGCACGTCCAGGAACGGTGTGCGCGCCGCGATGCGCGCCTGCAGGTCGGCGCGCTGGACCAGGTCCCAGCCGTCGTCAACCTCGGGCGCGACCGGTCCGTCCACCAGCGGGTCCACGCGCAGGCCCAGCATTTCGAGCACCGGGCCCGAGACGCGGGTGAAGCGGCCGTCCTTGTCCTGCTCCCAGTACCAATCGGTGGCCAGCTCGGTGAGGGCGCGGTAGCGCGCCTCGCTCTCGCGCAATTCGGCCGTGCGCTCCTGAACCTGCAGCTCCAGCGCGTGGTTCAGGTTGCCCAGGCGCTGGTGCAGCAGGCGCACTTCCAGCAGGTTGTGGATGCGTGTGCGGACTTCGAGCATGTCGAAGGGTTTGCTCACGAAATCCTTGGCGCCCGACTGCAGCGCGCGCAGCTTGTGCCCGGGCTGCGCGGTGATCACCAGCACCGGAATGTAGTCGTCGATCGCGTTGGCCTTGAGCCCTTCCATGACCTGGAAACCATCCATCTCCGGCATCTGCAGGTCGAGCAGGATGAGGTCGAAGGGCGTGCGGCGGTGCATGCCGGTGACGGTGTGCGGATCCATGGTGGAGTGCACGTTGGTGTAACCGGCGCTCTGCAGCATTTCCTCCAGCAGCATCACGTTGGTCTGCTGGTCGTCAACGATGAGGATGCGGGCACTCAGGATGTCGTGGGAGGTGATGGTCATGTGATGTCTGCCGGTCTGTCGCCGAATTGCCGTTGCCGGGAAACCACCAACGCCGCGTCGATCGCGTCCATGAGCTGGCCGACCTTGATGGGCTTGGTGATGTAGTTGAAGAAGCCCGCCTCCAGACCACGCTGGATGTCGCGCGGTACGGCGTTGGCGCTGAGCGCAATGATAGGGATGTGCGCGGTGGTTGGATCCGCTCGCAGCACTTTCATGGCATCCAGCCCGCTCATGCCGGGCAGATTGATGTCCATCAGAATGACTTCGGGAAGGTAAACGCGTGCGAACTCGATGCCCAGACTGGCGTCGGCTGCACCCAGCAGGCGCAGGTGGGTGCGCCGGGCAATGATCTGTTCAACCAACTCCAGGTTGGCCGGGTTGTCTTCCACGTACAGCACGGTCTGCATCGCCGCACCGTCCAAGATCTCATTCGATGATGGCTCGGCGGTGATCTCCAGCGACAAGCCCGGCGCGGAGGCCAGCGCCATCTCAACCCAAAACACGCTGCCCAAGCCCTGGGTGCTGTCCACACCGATTTCGCCACCCATGAGTTCCACCAGTCGCTGCGTGACCACCAGGCCGATGCCAGTGCCCTCCTCCTTGCCACCCTCCTGACCCAGGCGGTTGAAGGGCTGGAACAACTGGCTCACCTGCTCGGGTGAAAGGCCGACGCCCGTGTCGCGCACACTGATGCGCAAGGTGCCGGGCGAGCGCTCTGCGCATTCCACCGACACATGGCCCGAAGGCTGGTTGTACTTGATGGCGTTGAACAGCAGGTTGATCAACACCTGCTTGAGGCGCGTGCGGTCGGCCTTCACATAGCTCTGTGCCGGCAGGCGCGGGAATGCCATGCCGATGCTGCGCTGGCGCGCCTGCGACTCCACCAGCGAGCGGCATTCCATCAGCACCTCCTGCAGCGACACCGGCTCCACCGACAAGGACAATTTGCCCGATTCAATGAGCGCAAGGTCGAGAATTTCGTTGATCAGTTCCAGCAAGTACCACCCAGCCTTGAGGATCTGGTCGATGCTGCGCTTCTGGGTCGGCGTTGGTGCGGGTGAGCCCGACTCCACCAGCTGCGCAAAACCCAGGATGGCGTTGAGTGGTGTGCGCAACTCGTGGCTCATGCTGGACAGGAAATCGGACTTGGCGAGGTTGGCCTTTTCGGCCGCGGCCACCGCTTCATTGAGTTGCTGCTCCACCAGTTTGCGCGCGGAGTTGTCGGTGCCGATCAACAGATAACCGATGAGGCACTCGGCTTCATCCCGCAGCGCAGTGATCGAGACGATGGCCGGAAAACGGCTGCCGTCCTTGCGTATGTAGGTGAGCTCGTAGATGTCTTCGATGCCGCGCGAGGCCTTGAAGGCCAGGGCCTCAAACCCGGGCGCGATCGGCGTGGCCAGTTCGGTGGTGAGGGCCACCGCCCGGGCCGTCACTTCCATGGGGTCGTGCAGGTCGCTCGGGCTCACCTGGTCGATCACCTCGCCGGCAAGGTAGCCCAGCATGCGCTCGGCGCCCACGTTGAAGATCTGGATCACGCCCTTCTCGTCGGTGGCGATGATCGAGAAATTGGCGCTGTTGAGAATGGCGTTCTGCAACGCACCTGCCTTGAGCAAGGAACTGCGTCGACCGGCTTCGGAAAGTTCGCGGGTCCCGACAGTGGGGATGGGATCGGGGGGACTTTGCTCTGCCATTGGTTTTTCTTGCAAGTACGGCGCTGCCCGAAGCAGGCGGCCACCTTGGAACCTACGCAAGGCGGCGGGCCCCGTCCGTTCGGTAGCCCACACAACAGGGCGAGGCTACCACCCCGAAGGGCTTTGCATGGACACGCAATGGCGCGCGGCTTAGGCTGCACCCATGACACACGCCAATTTCACACCTTCGATCCACCCACCCATGCGGCTGTCCGCCGTGCTGGCCAGCGCGTTCCTGCTGGGTGCCTGCGCCGAGTCGGCCAAGCTTTCGGTGGCGCAAGGCACCGGCCCCAACCCCACCCTGCCCGAGCCCGCCAGCACGCTGATCCCCACGGTGAACATCGCGCCCGCCAAGGGTTGGCCAGCTGGCGCTTTTCCCGTGCCTGCGGCGGGCCTGAGCGTGGGCGCGTTTGCCAGCGGCCTGGACCACCCGCGCTGGTTGCTGGTGCTGCCCAACGGCGACGTGCTGGTGGCCGAGAGCAACGCGCCGCCCAAGCCCGCCGGCAGCACCGGCGTGAAGGACTGGATCGCCGGCCAGGTGATGAAGCGCGCCGGCGCCACCGTGCCCAGCGCCAACCGCATCACGCTGCTGCGCGATGCCAACGGCGATGGCGTGGCCGAGACCCGCTCGGTGCTGCTGCGCGATCTGCGCTCGCCATTCGGCATGGCGCTGATCGGTGAGCGCCTGTATGTGGCCAACGCCGATGCGGTGGTGAGCTACCCCTACCGCAGCGGCGACACCACCATCACCGCGCCCGCCACCGAACTCGTGAAGCTGCCCGCCGGCGTGAACCACCACTGGACCAAGAACCTGCTGGCCAGCCCCGACGGCAACACGCTCTTTGTCGCCGTGGGCTCCAACAGCAATGTGGGCGAACGCGGCATGGACGCGGAAGTGGGCCGGGCCGCGATCTGGGCAGTGGACGTGAAGACCGGCGCTAACCGCCTCTACGGTTCCGGCTTGCGCAACCCGGTGGGCATGGCGTGGGACGCCTCGGGCAAGACCTTGTGGACGGTGGTGAACGAGCGCGACGAACTCGGCAGCGATCTCGTGCCCGACTACCTCACCTCGGTGAAGGACGGCGGCTTCTACGGCTGGCCCTGGAGCTACTACGGCCAGACGGTGGACATGCGCGTGAAGCCACCTCGCCCCGACCTCGTGGCCACGGCCCTCAAGCCCGATTACGCGCTGGGCCCGCACACCGCCTCGCTCGGGCTGGCCTCGTCGACCGGCAACGCCCTGGGCACGCCCTTCGCCAGCGGCATGTTCATTGGCCAGCACGGCTCGTGGAACCGCCGCCCGCACAGCGGCTACAAGGTGATCTTCGTGCCCTTCCAGGGCAACCAGCCTTCGGGTCAGCCGGTGGATGTGCTCACAGGTTTCCTGAGCGAACAAGGCGAAGCCATGGGCCGGCCGGTGGGTGTGGCGGTGGACACGCGCGGCGCGCTGCTGGTGGCCGACGACGTGGGCAATGTGATCTGGCGCGTGAGCCCCAAACGCTGAACGACCAAGAGGACTCTCATGAACAAATACCTCGCCGCTTACGGCGGCACCGCCGTGGTCATGGTCGCGCTGGACCTGATCTGGCTCGGGGTGATCGCCAAACCCCTGTACCAGCAAGGCCTGGGTCACCTCATGGCGGCCTCGCCCAACGTGCCGGTGGCCGTGGTGTTCTACCTGCTGTTCGCGGTGGGCCTGGTGATCTTTGCCGTGGCGCCGCACACCGCCCCCCACAGCTGGGCCGCCACGCTCACCATGGCCGCGCTGTTCGGTTTCTTTACCTACGCCACCTACGATCTGACCAACTGGGCCACGCTGAAGGACTGGCCGTGGAAGCTCTCGCTGATCGACATGGCGTGGGGCACGCTGGTGAGCACCGCGTCGGCTGCGGGCGGCAAAGCCGCGCTGGACTGGGCGACACGCAACTGAGTTCCCCGCAGGGCCGGCTGCGGTTACGATCGGCCATCGGGAAAACAGCCTCCCGATTCTTGACGAACAGATGGTGTCCCATCCAAGTGCTGGCAACGCTCTGGAGCTTTCCATGGACACCGCCATCCCCACCCACATCCCTGTCGGCATCTCTCCTTGCGAACTCGCCGCGCGCATCGGTGCGCCCGGCGCCCCGCTGCTGCTCGACGTGAGGCGCCACGCGCGTTTTGCCGACAGCACCCACCTGCTCGCCACCGCCCAGTGGTGCGCGCCCGACGCGGTGGCCTCCCGAGCGTTGTGTGGACCGCCGCGCGAGGTGGTTGTGTATTGCGTGCACGGCCACGAGGTCAGCCAGCAGGCGGCCGCCACGCTGCGGCAGGCCGGCTGGAACGCCCGCTTTCTGGCGGGTGGATTTGAAGGCGGTGAGCCGGGTGTGGACACGCCGCAAGACATGGCCGGATGGCGTGCGGTGCGGCCGCTGGTCATTCGCAAACGCCCCGACCTGGGGGCGGACGGCGTGCGCACCTCCCGCTGGATCACGCGCGAGCGGCCCAAGATCGACCGCATCGCTTGTCCCTGGCTGGTGCGCCGCTTCATCGACCCCCGGGCCACGTTCCTGTATGTGCCAACCGCAGACGTGCTCACGCAGGCCGAGCGACTGGGCGCCGTGGCGTTCGACATCCCGGGCGCCCCCATCAGCCACGACGGTGAGCTCTGCAGTTTCGATGCGCTGCTGAGCGCCTTTGACCTGCAGGACGAACCGGCGCTGGCTGCACTGGCGCGCATCGTGCGGGCCGCCGACACCAACCAACTCGAACTCTCTCCGCAGGCGCCGGGCCTGCTGGCGCTGTCCCTGGGCCTGTCGGCCCTGCACGCCGCGAACGACCTGGCCATGCTGGAGGCGGCCATGCCGTTGTACGACGCGCTCTTCGCCTGGTGCCGCCAGGCGGTCGCCGGACAGACCGAACAGCACAGCTGGAAACCCGAGGCCATGAAAGCGACCCAGCCATGAGCGAGCGTCCCGCCGCCGTGGCGTTTGCCGAAGCCTTCTGGTTCTGGCTCAAGCTGGGCTGCATCAGCTTTGGCGGGCCGGCCGGGCAGATGGCGATCATGCACACCGAGCTGGTGGAGCGCCGACGCTGGATCAGCGAGAAGCGTTTTCTGCACGCGCTGAACTACTGCATGGTGCTGCCCGGCCCCGAGGCGCAGCAACTGGCCACCTACATTGGCTGGCTCATGCACGGCACGCGCGGCGCTCTGGCGGCCGGCATGTTGTTCGTGCTGCCCTCCTTGCTGCTGCTGGTGTTGCTGTCGTGGATCTACATCGCGTTCGGCAGCCTGCCGGTGGTGGCCGCGGTGTTCTACGGCATCAAACCGGCGGTGACGGCGCTGGTGTTGCACGCGGCGCACCGCATCGGCAGCCGGGCGCTCAAGAACCGGTGGCTCTGGGGCATTGCGGCAGCGGCCTTCGTGGCCATCTTCGCGCTGGACACACCCTTCCCCGCCATCGTGCTGGTGGCGGCCCTCGTGGGTCATTGGGGTGGGCGGCGCTTCCCCCACGTCTTCGTGACAGGTTCGGGCCACACCGGCAGCACGCAGACCCACGCGAGCGCCCTGATCGACGACGACACACCGACACCGGCCCACGCGCTGTTCACACGCCGACGGCTCGTGCGGGTGCTGGCCGTCGGCATCGGCCTGTGGCTACTGGCCATGGCGGTGCTGCTGTGGCTGTACGGCGTGCAGGGAACGCTCACGCAGATGGGCTGGTTCTTCACCAAGGCTGCGCTCATGACCTTTGGCGGCGCCTACGCGGTCTTGCCCTATGTGTTCCAGGGAGCCGTCGAAGACTTTGGCTGGCTCAGTGCGCAGCAGATGATCGACGGCCTGGCGCTGGGTGAAACCACACCGGGTCCGCTGATCATGGTGGTGGCTTTCGTGGGCTTCATGGGCGGCTGGCTGCACCCCATGCTCGGCGCTGATGCGCTGTTCTGGTCGGGCGCGCTCGCCGCCTCGGTGGTGACCTTCTTCACTTTCCTGCCTTCCTTCGTTTTCATTCTGGTGGGCGGACCGTTCATTGAAACCACGCACGGCCAGCTGAAGTTCACCGCGCCCCTGACCGCCATCACCGCAGCAGTTGTCGGTGTGATCCTGAACCTGGCCTTGTTCTTCGCGTACCACGTGTGGTGGCCGCAGGGATTCTCCGGCCCGTTTGATGCAGCGTCGGCCGTGCTCACCGTGCTGGCGGCAGTGGCCCTGTTCCGCTTCAAGGTGGGCGTCGTGCCCCTGATCGGGGTGTGCGCCTTGCTCGGGGTGGCTTGGCGGATGCTGGGCGGTTGACGGTGAGGCTAGTGCCCGCCGGCCACAAAACGGTCGGCGCGCGCCGCCTGCAGCACGGCGGGCAGGCTGTGGTGCATGGCCGAGACGGGGCGGGCGCCGCCCAGCCAGTCGTTGGGCGTGACGAACCACAGCGCAAGTTCAACGTCGTCGAACACCGGGCGAAGTTCGTCCAGCAGGGGTGCCATGGCATCCACCACCGCAGCGGTGGGCAGGTTGAACTGGAACAAGGGAAACATCGGGCCCCAGGGGCTGTCGAGCGAGACCACCGCGCGGGTCACGATCCAGCGGGCCACCAGCGACACCGGCAGGGATTCGGGCAACCAGCCCGCCACCTCACACCGGTGCCGGATCAGCTCGGCGAGGTCGTCACCGCTGACCAGTCCACCGGTACCGGAAAACGCGGCAGCGGTGGAAAGCCAGTGCAGCGGTACCACAGCGTTGGCGCGCTGGGTAAAGATGGTGCGCGCGGCGGTTGGCACGCCACGCGGGGTGGCCACATCGGGCAGTTGGGACTGGAATGGGGATGGGGCACGAAGCATGGGGCATCTCCGGGGTGGGTCCCAGGCGCGCAGGCGCCTGGCAAAGATGCGAGCCTCGGGCATTTCGCCGGGTGGGTCTGTACGGTGACCAACCGAAGTGACGCGGTAACGCCACATTCCCGAACCGCAGACCAGGGTCAGCTGGCCGATTCGTCGTCGGGTGGCTGTGCGCTGCCCTCGGGTGCCCTGGACGCGGGCTGGGCCTCGGGAAAACACATGCGTTCACCGTCCCAGCGCTGACCGCACCAGCACTGGCCGTCCTCGTTGATGATGCAGGTGCCGGTGCCGCAGCAGCGAGGGTCTTCCATGGTGGGTCCTGAGGGCGAAAGATAGATGAGAAAGTAGCTTATCGCTTCTGCTCAGCGCCTGCCAGAACCAAGCGCACAGTCCCTGCACGCTGCTCGGTCTGCGCCGGGCGGGCCGAGGTGGTCGATTGGCGTCACTTCGCGTGCCATCATGGCGGCCCGTGTTGCCCATCCTGTACTCCTTTCGACGTTGCCCCTACGCCATCCGCGCGCGCCTGGCGCTGTGCCAGGCGGGTGTCTCCGTGGAACTGCGCGAGGTGGCGCTGTCGAACAAGCCTGCGGCCTTGCTCGCGGCCTCGCCGGCGGGCACGGTACCGGTGCTGCAACTGCAGTCGGGGGAGGTGATCGCGCACAGCCGCGACATCATGCAGTGGGCCCTGGCGCAGCAGGATGCCGACGGCTGGCTGGCGCGTGGCAACACGCCCCATCAGCACGCGCTCACCGACACCTGCGACGGCGCCTTCAAACACGCGCTCGACCGCTACAAGTACGCCGAGCGCCACCCCGAGCGCAGCGCAACAGCGTGGCGAGACGATGCGGTGGATTGCCTCATCGCACCGCTGGAGGCGCACCTGTGCGCAGCCCCCCAGCTCGGCGGCCAACAGCCCGGCGTCGCGGATGCGGCCATCTTCCCGTTCGTGCGCCAGTTCGCCGCGGTGGATGCGGCGTGGTGGGCGGCCTCACCGTGGGTGGCCACACGGCGCTGGCACGACCGCTGGGCTGCGAGCGCGCTGATGGCAGCCTGCATGCACAAACTCGCGCCCTGGCAGCCCGGCGATCCACCCACCCGGTTTCCGCCGGCTGCACAGGCCGCCCCTTGAGCGAACCGCAACCGCCATCGCCACCGCCGGACGGTCTGCAGGTCGCCGTGCGCGTGCTCTGTGCGTTCACCGCGCAGGCCGGTGATCTGGATCTGCGCTTCACGCCCTCGCCGACGGCGCAGGATGGTGTGGCCGGCCACGAGGCGGTGACGGCGCGCCGCCCCGCACCCTACCAGCGAGAGGTGCCGTTGCGCTCGCGCTGTGGCGATCTGCTGGTGCAGGGTCGCGCCGATGGCTTCGACCCCATCGCCGTTCGGATCGATGAGATCAAGACGCACCGAGGTGATGTGGCGCTGGTGCGCGACAACCACCGCGCGCTGCACTGGGCGCAGGCGCGGGTGTATGCGTGGATGCTGTGCGAGCAGCTGGGGCTGGAGCGCATCGAGATCGCGCTGGTGTACTTCAACATCGACACCCAGGCCGAAACCGTGCTGACCACCTGGCACACGGCCGACGAGGTGCGCCAGCATTTCGACGACCTGTGCGCGCGCTACATCCACTGGGCGCGCAGCGAGCAGGCCCACCGGGTGGCGCGCAATGCGCAGTTGCAGACGCTGGCCTTTCCCTTTGATGGATTTCGCGCAGGACAGCACGAGCTGGCCGGCGCCACCTGGCGCACGCACAGCCACGGGCGCCACCTGCTGGTGCAGGCGCCGACCGGCATCGGCAAGACCATGGCCACGCTGTTCGGCGCACTGCGCGCCATGCCCGTGCAGGGCACCGACAAACTGCTCTACCTCACCGCCAAGACACCTGGCCGGCGGCTCGCACTGGATGCACTGTCCCGTCTGCAGCCAACGGGCGCGCCCGGCCAGCTGCGGGTGCTGGAACGCGTGGCGCGCGAAAAGGCTTGCGAGCACCCCGACAAGGCCTGCCACGGCGACTCATGCCCGCTGGCCAGCGGCTTTTACGACCGCCTGCCCCGGGCGCGCGAAGACGCCGCGCAGGCCGCGTGGCTCGACCAGACCAGCCTGCGCACGGTCGCGCTCAAACACGGCGTGTGTCCCTACTACCTCGGCCAGGACATGCTGCGCTGGAGCGACGTTGTGGTGGGTGACTTCAACCACTTCTTCGACCTCAGCGCGCACGCCTGGGCGCTCACCGTGGGCGAACCCTGGCGCGTGGGTTTGCTCATTGACGAAGCGCACAACCTGATCGAGCGCGC
>JANPKR010000031.1:0-6774 GCA_031426175.1 Hydrogenophaga sp.
GCCCTCATCGGCGTCTCGGGCCTGTTTGTGGGCTTCGTGCTCGGTCTGCAGGGCTACTACACGCTGCGCATTTACGGCGCTACCGAGGCGCTTGGCCTGCTGGTCACGCTGTCCTTGGTGCGCGAACTCGGGCCGGTCATCACCGCGCTGCTGTTTGCCGGTCGCGCCGGCACCTCGCTCACCGCCGAGATCGGCCTCATGAAAGCCGGCGAGCAACTCAGCGCCATGGAAATGATGGCGGTGGACCCGGTACGCCGCGTGCTGGCACCACGCTTCTGGGCCGGCGTGATCGTCATGCCCTTGCTGGCCGGCATTTTCAGCGCTGTCGGTGTCATCGGCGGCTGGGTCGTGGGCGTGCTCATGCTGGGCCTGGACGGTGGCGCCTTCTGGAGCCAGATGCAGGGCGGGGTGGACGTCTGGGCCGATGTGGGCAACGGCGTCATCAAGAGCGTGGTGTTTGGCTTTGCCGTGACCTTCGTCGCCTTGCTTCAGGGCTTCAGTGCCCACCCCACGCCCGAGGGCGTGTCGCGGGCCACCACCCGAACCGTGGTGGTCGCCTCGCTGGCTGTGCTGGCGCTCGATTTCATCCTTACCGCAACGATGTTCAGCATCTGAGCATCATCCGGAGATCAACATGCAAACTTCCAAAAACGACATCTGGGTCGGTCTGTTCGTGCTGATCGGCGCCGCGGCCATCCTGTTTCTGGCCTTGCAGTCGGCCAACTTGCTCAGCCTGAACTTCGAGAAGACCTACCAGGTGGTGGGCCGCTTCGACAACGCCGGGGGCGTCAAGCCCAAGGCGGCGGTGCGCAGCGCGGGCGTGGTGGTCGGGCGGGTGGAGTCGATCACCTTTGATGACAAGACCTTCCAGGCCAACATCACGCTGGCGCTGGAATCGCGCTACGCCTTCCCCAAGGACAGCTCGCTCAAGATCCTCACCAACGGGCTGTTGGGCGAGCAGTACATCGGCATCGAGCCCGGCGGTGACGCCGAGAACATCGCCGCGGGCGCGGTGATCACGCAGACGCAATCGGCGGTGATTCTCGAAAATCTCATCAGCCAGTTTCTGTTCAGCAAGGCCGCCGACAGCGGCGACGCCAAGCCCGCCGAGTGAGCCCGGCAGGGCTTTTGGTGGCGTATTCAGACAAGACGCAGCAACCTGACAAGAATGCAGGTGGTCAGCAACAACGACGCGGGCACAGCGCCCAGGGGGTTCCAACATGAAATACACGTCCATCACATCCAGCCGATCCACGACATGGCTAGCCACCGGTCTGGCGCTGGCTGTGCTCAGCGGTTGCGCCACCGGGCCTGACGCCAACCCGCGCGACCCGCTGGAGCCATTCAACCGGGGTGTCTACCGCTTCAACGACGCGGTGGACACGGCGGTCCTCAAGCCGGTGGCCACCGTTTACAAAGACGTCACGCCCAGTCCGGTTCAAACCGGCGTGAACAACTTCTTCAGCAACATCGGTGACCTCTGGTCGGCGGCCAACGCGGCGCTTCAGCTGCGCCCGCGCGAGACGGGGGAGAACCTGATGCGCTTCAGCGTCAACACGGTGCTCGGTCTGGGTGGCTTGCTCGACATTGCCACCGAAGCCGGCATTCCCCGCACGCGTCTCGACTTCGGCCAGACGCTGGGCCGCTGGGGCGCGCCGTCCGGTGCCTACCTGGTGCTGCCGATCTTTGGCCCCTCGTCGGTGCGGGACGGCACCGGCCTGGTGGTCGACATGAGTGCGGACCCGGTCTCGGGCCTGAACGACGTGTCCGCGCGGAATTCGCTCACGGCGTTGCGCGTGGTCGACACCCGCGCCGGCCTGTTGCGCGCCTCATCGCTGCTGGAAGAGGCTGCGCTCGACAAATACAGCTTCACCCGCGATCTGTACCTCAACCGCCGCCAAAGTCAGATCGACGACATGATCGACAAGGGCATTGGCTTGGGGGATGGGAAGTGAGTGGGACGTGCGGCGCCGATACGTCTCGCAACGAATGCAGTGGAACTGCTTCATATTTCTGCCGCTCCGATGATTTAGGCTGCGCTGTCTGCAGTCGGGCCACTGGCCTCCAAAGGAAAACACCATGATGAAACGCCGCTCCTGGCTCTCCGCCCTCGTGATCACCGCCGCCGGTGTGATGTCCCTTCCCGCTCTGGCGCAGGAAGAAGCGCCTGACGCTCTGGTCAAGCGCATATCCAGCGACGTGCTGGCCTCGGTGAAAGCCGACCCTGCCATTCAGGCTGGCGATGTGAACCGCATCGTGGCTCTGGTGGATTCCAAGATCCTGCCCAGCGTCAACTTCACCCGCATGACGTCTTCTGCCGTTGGTCGCTTCTGGCGCCAGGCCACGCCCGAGCAGCAAAAGCAGCTGCAGGACGAATTCAAGATCCTGCTGGTGCGCACCTACTCCGGCGCACTCGGTGAGGTGAAAGACCAGACCGTGACCTTCAAGCCGATGCGCTCCAAGCCGGAAGACACCGAGGTGGTGGTTCGCTCCGAAGTGCGCGGCAAGGGCGATCCGATCCAGCTGGACTACCGCATGGAAAAGACGGCCAACGGCTGGAAGATTTACGACATCAACGTGCTCGGCGTCTGGCTGGTGGAAACCTACCGCACCCAGTTCGCGCAGGAGATCAACGCCAAGGGCATCGACGGTCTGATCGCGTCGCTGGTGCAGCGCAACAAATCCAACGTGGCCAAGACCAGCTGATCCCGTGACAACCGCCTTCTCGAACGCCGCCTTGCCGGCTCAAGTCACGCTGGCAGATGCCGGCAAAACCTTGATGGAACTGAAGCAGGCGCTTTCCCAGCAGGCCGGCCCGGTGGTGATGCTCGATGCCGCTTCGCTGCGGGTGTTCGATTCGTCGGCCGTGGCTGTTCTGCTGGAGTTGCGCCGTCAGCTCCGCGCCGAAGGAAAGACCCTGCAGGTGAGCCACTGGCCGCGCCGGCTGGAAGACCTCATGGGTCTGTACGGCGTGGGCGAGTTGCTCGCGCCCTGAGCGTTCGCTGTACGTCACCGGCGCGATGGACCTGGCCCCGTGCTCGGTGCGGACACCCCACCGGGCCTAAAATATGCGGTTGTCCAACCGCCGCCCAACCCGTCTGTGCGCGGCCCATGACCTCCGTGGTTTTCTCGCGCATGCCCGCCGTTTCCTTCTCCGACGTCTCCAAAAGCTACCCGTCCTCGCGCGGCACCGTGCAGGCTTTGCAGTCGGTGTCGTTCGACATCGAGGCCGGTGAGTTCTTCGGTCTGCTCGGGCCCAACGGTGCCGGCAAGACCACGCTGATCAGCATCCTGGCTGGTCTGGCCCGCCCCTCGTCGGGCCGTGTGCTGGTGCACGGCAGCGACGTGCAGGCCGACTACCAGGCGGCGCGCCGCCAGCTCGGCGTGGTGCCTCAGGAGCTGGTTTTCGACCCCTTCTTCAATGTGCGCGAGGCTTTGCGCATTCAGTCCGGGTACTTCGGTATCCAGCGCAACGACGCCTGGATCGATGAGTTGCTGGAGGGACTGGGTCTCACCGACAAGGCCAACGCCAACATGCGTCAGCTGTCGGGCGGCATGAAGCGCCGGGTGTTGATTGCGCAGGCTCTGGTGCACAAGCCGCCGGTGATCGTGCTCGACGAACCCACCGCCGGCGTTGACGTTGAGTTGCGCCAGACCTTGTGGCAATTCATCTCCGATCTGAACAAACGGCTGGGTAGCACCGTGCTGCTGACCACGCATTACCTTGAGGAAGCCGAGGCCTTGTGCGGGCGCATTGCCATGCTCAAGCAGGGCAGGGTGGTGGCGCTCGAATCCACCTCGGCCTTGTTATCGCGCGCTGCTTCCAACGTGCTGCGCTTCAAGACCGATGTCGCGCTGCCGACCGATCTGGCCGTGCAGGCGCGCATCACCGGTCGTGTGGTGCAGTTGCCGGCCAACGATGCGCTGGCGGTCGAGCGCATCCTGGCGCGGCTGCGCGAGGCGGGTGTGGCGACCGAGGACATCGAGATCCGCAAGGCCGATCTCGAAGACGTTTTCCTCGAGCTGACGGGAGCGCAGCCTCGGCAGATTGCTCCTGTGGAGGTGCCGGCATGACGGGTTGGCAAACACTCTTCTACAAGGAAGTGTTGCGTTTCTGGAAGGTTGGCTTCCAGACTGTGGCAGCACCCGTGATCACCGCCATCCTCTACCTGATGATCTTCGGCCACGTGCTCGAAGACCGCGTGCAGGTGTACGACTCGGTGAGCTACACCGCCTTTCTGTTGCCTGGCCTGGTGATGATGAGCGTGCTGCAGAACGCCTTTGCCAACAGCTCGTCGTCGCTGGTGCAGAGCAAGATCATGGGCAACCTGGTGTTCCTGCTGCTCACGCCGTTGTCGCACCGCGCCTGGTTCGTGGCGTATGTGGGCTCATCCATCGTGCGCGGGCTGGCCGTGGGCGCCGGTGTCATGGTGGTCACCTGGTGGTTCGCGCAGCCCTCGCTGGTGGCGCCGCTGTGGATCCTGGCCTTTGGCTTCATGGGTGCGGCCCTGCTGGGCGCACTCGGTTTGATCGCCGGCCTGTGGGCCGAGAAGTTCGACCAGATGGCCGCCTTCCAGAACTTCATCATCGTGCCCATGACCTTCCTCTCGGGCGTGTTCTACTCAATCCACTCCCTGCCCGAGTTCTGGCAAAAGGTGAGCCACCTCAACCCGTTTTTCTACATGATCGACGGTTTCCGCTATGGCTTCTTCGGCAAGAGCGATGTGTCGCCCTGGATCAGCCTGGCTCTGGTGGGTGGGGCACTCGCCATCGTGAGCGCGATCGCGCTGCACCTGCTCAAGACCGGCTACAAAATTCGCCACTGACATGACCGCTGAACAACTGCAATCGCTCATCGCCGCCGGCCTGCCGTGCGAACACCTCGAAGTCTCCGGTGACGGCCGCCACTGGGCTGCGGTGATTGTGTCGCCCGCCTTTGAAGGCCTGCGCCTGATCAAACGTCACCAGGCTGTGTATGCCACGCTGGGCGGGCGCATCCAGACCGACGAGGTGCACGCCTTGTCGATGAAGACCTACACCCCCGCCGAATGGGCGGCCCAACCCTGAACCGCCTGCCAGCCATGGACAAACTCCGAATCACAGGTGGGCGCACGCTGCAAGGCGAAGTCACCATCTCCGGCGCGAAGAACGCCGCGCTGCCCGAACTCTGCGCCGCGCTGCTCACCGCCGACCCGGTCACGCTGAACAACGTGCCGCGCCTGCGCGACGTGGCCACCATGCGCCAGCTGCTCGACAACATGGGCGTGCAGACGCAGACGCATGGCGACCGGGGTGGCATCACGCTGCAGGCGGCCGACCCGATCCTGGCCGAAGCGCCCTATGAGCTGGTCAAGACCATGCGCGCGTCGGTGCTGGTGCTCGGGCCACTTCTGGCCCGTTTTGGCCACGCCCGCGTGTCGCTGCCGGGTGGTTGCGCCATCGGCTCGCGTCCGGTGGATCAGCACATCAAGGGCATGCAGTCCATGGGCGCGGAGATCGTGGTGGAACACGGCTACATGGTCGCCAAGTTGCCCGCGGGCAAGACCCGCCTGCACGGCGCGCGCATCGCCACCGACATGGTCACCGTCACCGGTACCGAGAACTTCCTCATGGCCGCGGCACTGGCCGAGGGCGAAACCCTGCTGGAAAACGCCGCTCAGGAACCCGAGATCGGTGACCTGGCCGAGATGCTGATCGCCATGGGCGCGAAAATTGAAGGCCACGGCACCAGCCGCATTCATATCCAGGGCGTGGACCGCCTGAACGGCTGCACCCACCAGGTGGTGGCCGACCGCATCGAGACCGGCACCTTCCTGTGCGCCGTGGCCGCCACCGGTGGCGACGTGGTGCTGCGCCACGGTCGCGCCGACCACCTTGATGCGGTGATCGACAAGCTGCACGAGGCCGGTGCCGAGATCGAAGCTGGCAAAGATGCGGGTGGCGATTTCATCCGTGTGCGCGCCTCGGGCCGCCTGAAGGCCCAGAGCTTCCGCACCACCGAATACCCTGGCTTCCCCACCGACATGCAGGCGCAGTTCATGGTGCTCAACTGCATCGCCGAAGGCACGAGCAAGGTCACCGAGACCATCTTCGAGAACCGCTTCATGCACGTCAACGAGCTGGTGCGCCTGGGTGCGCACATCCAGGTTGACGGCAAGATCGCTGTGGTCGAGGGCATCTCGCGCTTGTCGGGCGCCACCGTCATGGCCACCGACCTGCGGGCCTCGGCCAGCCTCGTGATTGCCGGTCTGGTGGCCGACGGCGACACCATCGTCGACCGCATCTACCACCTCGACCGGGGCTATGACCAGATGGAAGAAAAGTTGCGCGGCATCGGCGCGGATATCGAGAGGGTGTTTTGAAACAGCCCCCACGTTCACTCCGTTCTCGGCCCCCCGAGGGGGCGCGCGCCTCCCTTGGGGCGGCCCGGCGGGAGTCGCCATGATCACCCTCGCCCTCTCCAAAGGCCGCATCTTCGACGAGACCCTGCCGCTGCTGAAAGCCGCCGGCATCGAGGTGCTGGAAGACCCCGAGAAGTCGCGCAAGCTGATCCTGGGCACCAGCAGCCCGCAGGTGCGTGTGGTGCTGGTGCGCGCCAGCGACGTGCCGACCTATGTGGAACACGGCGGCGCTGACCTGGGTGTGACCGGCAAGGACACGCTCATCGAACATGGTGGCCAAGGCCTCTACCAGCCGCTGGACCTCAACATTTCACGCTGCCGCGTCAGCGTGGCCGTGCGCGCCGACTTCGACTACGCCTCTGCCGTGCGCCAG
>JANPKR010000032.1:0-8490 GCA_031426175.1 Hydrogenophaga sp.
CAGCCACACGCTCGGCATCGAAGTCCAGCGCTTGCTGGTACAGCTTGAAGGGCTGGGGCGTCTGTCGCCGGTTCACCCAGTCGCGGTCAGCGCCGCTCAGACCAAACAGGCTGGCGTCGGGCGGAGGAAAACTCAAGCCACCGCTGGACTGCGATGCCGCGATCCGGGCCTGTTTCGTCTCGTCCGTGTGGTGGCTGCTCCAGCTGTCACCGGGGAAAGGCAGCGCTGCGTCGAGATACACGAGGTGCACCAGCAGCCCGGGTTGCCTGGCTTGCAGCAGATCGGCCACACCGGTGATCACCATGCCCGCGTAGCTGTGGCCCACCAGCACCACGCGCTGCAGTTCTTCGGCATCGATCAAACCGATCACGTCCTGGATGTGGGTGTGCAGGTCGACGGTGGGTGCCAGCAGGTGCGCGCGTTCACCCACCCCGGTCAAGGTGACGGCGTGAGACTCGACACCCTCACCGCGCAGCCGGGGCAGCACGCGGCTCCAGCACCACGCGCCGTGCCAGGAGCCGTGCACGAGCACGATGGAAGTTGTCTGCGTGGGGTAGGCGGCGGCGGTCAAGGCGGCTCTCCGGTGGTGGTGCGGGACGCCACCGGATTCTGCCCTGAGGGCGCTGCGCCGTCCGATGCAAGCGGTCGGCTGGCGCACATGCCGCATGTGCAGCGAGACGCCGAGAGCGGCCATGTGGTTGCTGTTGCGGCCCAGGATGGTTTCGGACAGGGGCAGGAACTCCGCCTCTTCAAAGCCCGCGTGGGCTGCATACGCCGCCACGAGCTGGTGCAGATCCTCCACATCGAGGTCGGCGTCCTGGCCCTTTCCGACCCGCTTGAGGGCTTTTTCCAGGTTCTTCCAGAGTGTCTCGATGGCGCGGTGTTCGTGGGCCAGCCGCTCGGTCATGGCCCGCACACGGTCGGGAACAGGTTGCGCTCCTCGTCGCGGTGGTGTTCAAAAATGGCTTCGCAGAAGAACCGCAGCGAGTCCGATGCGATCTGACGCGCCTGTGCTGCAGGCGCCAGCAGCGCGGGCAGCGCCCGGCGGTGCCACCAGTCTTGGCAGGCGGGGCCCATGCAGCTTGACACACGTCAAGCGGTCACGCGATCAGCGGTGCGCCACCAGCTCGAACAGGTCTTTCTCCATCTCCTGGCCAGCGGCGCTCAGGATACGTCGTTGCATCTTCACGTAACGCTTGGTCTGCGGCGCGTACCAGACCAGGTAGTGGATACGCACCGGCTCGACCGGGGCCAGCGTGCGGCCGCCGGTGGCGCTGCGGCTGCTCCACACCTCGACCTTGAACGCATCAAAGGTGCCGCCCGGCACGTTCACCGTTTCGCGCCCGAGCACCTTGGCCTGTGAGTACCACTGGCCCCAGGTATCGACGTCCGGGGTGGCGAAGTCGCTCTGCGAGCCCAGTGTGCTCAGGTCGCGAAAGGCACCCAGGTACGGGCTGTATTCCAGGCCAATCTGGTCCCATTTCAGGAACTCGGGGCGGCTGCCGATGGCACGGCGCGAGTCGCCCACGATGCGCGCGTCGGCGTCGGCGCGCAGAGTGTCCGTCACCAGGCCGTCGCGCACCGACTGCACGGAAATCACGATGTCACGGCGCGGACTGGTGGGCCATTTGCCACTGGTGCGGTATGTCCAGCTCTCCCCCGGCCGGGGCAAGGCCGCGTTGACGTCGCGCGCCACTTCGGGTGGACGCTCCGGCATGGCCGCCACCGTCACGGACGCTGGCGCAGCGGGCCGCACCGGGCTTGTCAGTGCCGCATCGATCTGCGTGGAAGGTCGGGTCGTGGTGGGCGGGGCTGCGGTGGCCGGGCTCGCGGCCGGACGTGGCCGGGTCGGTGCAGCGGCCGCGGTCGCCGGGGCAGTCACCATGGGAGCGGCCGCCACAGCTGCCGGCCTCGCGGGAGACGCCGTCTGCGCTGGTTGCGCCGCGGGTACTGGGGCCGGCGCCGGCGCGGCGGCGACCACCACCGGCGTCTCGGGCGCTCGTGGCGACTCGGCGGTAAGCAGTGTGGTGGAGGCGACCGGGGGCGTGGAACCGTCATCGCCGGGCCAAACGGCCCAGAGTCCAAGTGCGAGCACAACGGCGCCCAGACCTGCCCAGCGCAATCGCCCTCCGCTGATGGTCGGTGTCGCAGGGGGTGACGGGGACGGGCCAGCGGGCGCCTGCGCCGGCGGGGGCGTTGCCGTGACAAGGTCGGGCTCTGTGACGCCAGCGTCCGCGCGCTTGTCGAGCATGGTGTTCAACGCCCGTATCAGTTCCTGCGTGGAAGCTTCCCACTGCTTGTGGCTGATCTCGATGGCCTGACGCCGAGCGAGTGACTTGAGCTCGGGAGGCAACTCGTCGGCGCGCGGCATGAGTGCACCACCCACGAGCACCGGCACCACCCGGATCTCTCGCTCCAACGCCACTCGGGTTTCCAGTCGCACAAAGTCGTGGGGATCTTCGAGCCGTCGTCGCCCGGCGGCGTCGGTGGTGCTGAGCCATTCGTCACCGATGACGACGATCAGGACCTTGCAGGAGCCAACCGCCTGCTCGATTGCGGTGACGAAGTCGGTGCCGAGCTCGATGCCGGCCACATCCATGAACACCCTGTCCGTGCCGAAGTGGGCCGAGAGTCGGTCGTACAGCCGCCCGGCATAACCTGCCGAGTCGTCCCTGCGGTAGCTGATGAAGATCCCGTCCATGTGGCGAAGACCCGAGGTTTCACCGCCAATCGGTGCGGTGTCCGATGTCAGGCCGCTCAAGCTGCCGGGGCTGACCAGGTCATTCTAGGCCGCAGCTCCGGCGTGTGCCATCCCCACAAGGGGGATCTGCCGTCAAGCGTGCTGGGTCTTTTTGCCGCGCAGGCGGCCGACGAGGCCGACCACCAGGAGCACCACTGCGCCGGCCACCACACCCACCAGCGCACCCGCCAGGTTGGTCACCACGGGCGCCACCCAACCCAGCCCGGCAGCGAATTCCTCAATGCCGTGCCCCACTGCGGGCACACCGTGCACCAGGATGCCGCCACCCACCAGGAACATGGCGGCAGTGCCCACCACCGAGAGCGTTTTCATGAGCCACGGAGCCGCTGCCAGGATGCCGCGCCCGATCGCCTGTTTCCAGCTGGCCGTCTGCTGGTTCAGATGAACACCCAGATCGTCCAGCTTCACGATGCCGGCCACCAGGCCGTACACGCCCACGGTCATGAGCAACGAGATACCCACCAGCACGGCCACGCGCTGGCCCATGCTGGCTGCGGCCACCGTGCCCAGGCTGATCACGATGATCTCGGCCGAGAGGATGAAGTCGGTGCGCACGGCTCCCTTGATTTTCTCTTTCTCGAAAGCCACCAGATCCACGTTTTTGTCGGCCACGGCCTCCAGCAGCCTGGCGTGTTCGGCCTCGTCCTCGGCCTTGTGTGCGCCAAACGCATGCACGAGTTTTTCGACACCCTCGTAGCACAGGAACAAGCCACCAAGCATGAGCAGGGGCGTGATGGCCCACGGCGCAACCACACTGATGAGCAGCGCCGCAGGCACCAGGATGGCCTTGTTGATCATCGACCCCTTGGCCACTGCCCAGACCACCGGCAATTCCCGGTCTGCCTTCACGCCGGTGACCTGCTGCGCATTGAGCGCGAGGTCATCGCCCAGCACACCGGCCGTTTTCTTCACGGCCAGCTTGGTCATCACGGCGACGTCATCGGCCGCCGCGACCCCTTGGCGCGCAGCCACTTTGGTCATCACTGCGACGTCGTCCAGGATGGCGGCGATGTCGTCGATCAATAAAAGCAAGCTGCTTGCGGCCATGGGTTCTTTCGAGGGTTGAGGGGGCGGCTCTGAAGACGATGCGGGACGAGGTCACTCCACCCAGTGACGCGCATTGCGCCACAGTTGCATCCAGCCGCTGTGCGCTGCGGGGTCCTGATCTGTCCAGCTCATCTGGATGTTGCGGAACACGCGCTCGGGGTGCGGCATCATGGCCGTGAAGCGGCCATCCTGCGTGGTCACGGCCGTGAGGCCGCCCGGGCTGCCGTTGGGGTTGAACGGGTAGGCTTCGGTGGCCGCGCCGGTGTTGTCGGTGAAGCGCATGGCGGCAATCGCCTTGGCCGCGTCGCCACGGTGGTGGAAGTTGGCATAACCCTCGCCGTGGGCCACTGCGATCGGCAAGCGGCTACCCGCCATGCCTTGCAGGAACAGGCTGGGCGATTCGAGCACTTCCACCATCGACAGACGCGCTTCAAACCGCTCGCTCTGGTTGGTGGTGAAACGCGGCCAGGCCTCGGCGCCGGGGATGATGTCGGCCAGCTCTGCAAACATCTGGCACCCGTTGCATACGCCCAGGCCGAAGGTGTCACGGCGCGCGAAGAAAGCCTTGAACTGGTCGGACAGCGCCGGGTTGAACGTGATGCTGCGCGCCCATCCAATGCCCGCGCCCAGCGTGTCGCCGTAGCTGAAGCCGCCGCAAGCCACCACGCCCTTGAAGTCGGTCAGTTTCGCACGGCCGGTTTGCAGGTCGGTCATGTGCACGTCGAAGGCTTCAAACCCGGCCTGGGTGAAGGCGTAGGCCATCTCCACGTGCGAGTTCACGCCCTGCTCCCGCAGGATCGCGACCCGTGGCCGCGACAGGTTCAGAGCCGGAGCAGACACACGGCTGGAGGCATCGAAGCTCAGCTTCGTGTGCAGACCTGGATCGTCGGGTCGCCCGGCAGCCGCGTGCTCGGCGTCGGCGCAGGCTGGGTTGTCTCGCTGCCGGTTGATCTTCCAGCTCACGCTGTCCCAGACCTGGTGCAAATCGAACAGGCTGGCGGAGAACACGGCCTTGGTATCGCGCCACACCTGCAACTGGCCTTTGCCGGCATCCATGGCAGAAGAATCAGGACGGGTCTTGCCCACGAAGTGGCTGTGCTTGCTCAGACCGTGCTCGCGCAGGGTCTGCATCACCGCGTTGCGGTCGTCGGTTCTCACCTGCAGCAGCACGCCCAGCTCTTCGCTGAAGAGCGCCTTGAGGGTGAGTTCCTCGCGCCGCGCGCCGACCTGACCCGCCCAGTTCTTGGCGTCGCCCACCTCGGCGCGGCTGTCGCTGATGCCGTCGCCTTCGGTCACGAGCAGGTCCACGTTGAGCGCCACGCCCACGTGGCCGGCAAAGGCCATCTCGGCCGCTGCCGCCAGCAGGCCACCGTCGCTGCGGTCGTGGTAGGCCAGTATCTTGCCCTCGGCGCGCAATGCATTCACCGCGTTCACCAGGCTGATCAGGTCTTGTGCGTCGTCGAGGTCGGGCACCTCGCCACCGCCCTGCCCGAGCACCTGGGCCAATACGCTGCCGCCCAAGCGGTGGCGACCCTTGCCCAGGTCGATCAGCACCAGCGTGGTGTCGTCCAGAGCATTGTTCAGTTGCGGCGTGAGCGTGCCGCGCACGTCGGCCAGTGTGGCGAAGGCGCTCACGATCAGGCTGACCGGCGAGGTCACCTTCTTCGTGTCGGCGCCCTCTTTCCACTGTGTGCGCATGGACAGGCTGTCCTTGCCAACGGGAATCGAGATGCCCAACGCCGGGCACAGCTCCATGCCCACGGCTTTCACCGTTTCGTACAGAGCAGCGTCTTCGCCCGGTTCGCCGCAGGCGGCCATCCAGTTGGCGGACAGCTTCACGCGCGGCAGTTCGATGGGTGCGGCCAGCAGGTTGGTGATGGCCTCGGCCACCGCCATGCGGCCGGAGGCAGCAGCGTCGATCGCCGCCAGCGGCGTGCGCTCGCCCATGCTCATGGCTTCGCCCGCGAAGCCTTTGAAATCGGCAAGGGTCACGGCGCAGTCGGCCACCGGAACCTGCCAGGGACCGACCATCTGGTCGCGGTGCGAGAGTCCGCCCACGGTGCGGTCGCCGATGGTGATGAGGAAACGTTTGGAGGCCACGGTGGGGTGGCTCAGCACGTCGATCACGGCCTTCTGAAGGTCCACGCCGGTGAGGTCCAGCGGCGCGGGCTGGCGATCCACCGACTTAACGTCGCGGTGCATCTTGGGCGGCTTGCCCAGCAGCACGTTCATGGGCATGTCGACCGGACTCTGGTGGCCTTCGTCGGCCAGCAGCAGCTGGCGCTCTTCGGTGGCCACGCCGATCACCGCAAACGGGCAGCGCTCGCGCTCGCAGAAAGCCTTGAAGGTCTCCAGCGATTCGGGCGCGATGGCCAGCACATAACGCTCCTGGCTTTCGTTGCACCAGATTTCCTTGGGCGCCAGGCCGCTTTCTTCCAGCGGCACGGCGCGCAGGTCAAAACGTGCGCCGCGCCCGGCATCGTTGGTCAACTCGGGGAAGGCGTTGGAGAGTCCACCCGCGCCCACATCGTGGATCGCCAGGATGGGGTTGTTGGCTCCTTGCTGCCAGCAGTGGTTGATGACCTCCTGCGCCCGGCGCTCGATCTCGGGGTTGCCGCGTTGCACGGAATCGAAGTCGAGCGAAGCGGCGTTGGTGCCGCTGGCCATGGAGCTCGCCGCGCTGCCGCCCATGCCGATCTTCATGCCCGGTCCGCCGAGCTGGATCAGCAGCGAACCCGCCGGGAACTCGATTTTCTGCGTCTGCGTGGCGTCGATCACGCCGACACCGCCGGCGATCATGATGGGCTTGTGGTAACCGCGCTGCACGCCGTCCACAGCCAATTCGTATTCGCGGAAATAGCCCAGCAGGTTGGGTCGACCGAACTCGTTGTTGAACGCGGCGCCGCCCAGCGGACCCTCGGTCATGATCTGCAGCGGGCTGGCGATGTGCTGGGGCTTGCCGCCCGGCTGGTCACTCAGGCCACCCCAGAGCTTGCCCACCGTGAAGCCGGTCAGGCCGGCCTTGGGCTTGGAGCCACGGCCGGTCGCGCCTTCGTCTCGGATTTCGCCGCCCGCGCCGGTGGATGCGCCGGGAAAGGGGGAAATGGCGGTCGGGTGGTTGTGGGTTTCCACCTTCATCAGCACGTGGTGCGTGGCGGTCTCGGCCACGTAGGCGGGTGAAGCACCGCCGCCCGCACGCGCCACGAAACGCTCGACCACGCTGCCTTCCATGATGGACGCGTTGTCCGAGTACGCCACCACGGTGTGTTGGGGTGCCAGCTGGTGGGTGTGGCGGATCATGCCGAACAGGCTTTTCTCCTGCGCCAAGCCGTTGATGGTGAACTGCGCGTTGAAGATTTTGTGGCGGCAGTGCTCGCTGTTGGCCTGCGCGAACATCATCAGCTCGACGTCGGTCGGGTTGCGATTCAAGCCGCTGAACGCGTTGACGAGGTAGTCGATTTCGTCCATGGCCAGGGCCAGGCCCCAGTCGGTGTTGGCGCGCTCCAGGGCAGCACGACCACCCCCCAAAACGTCAACCTGCTCCATCGGGGCGGGGTGCAGTTCGGTGAACAGGGCCCGGGCCTGCGCGCGGTCGAGCGAGACGTTTTCCGTCATGCGGTCGTGCAGCAGGTCGGCCACCGCTCGCAGCTGATCGGTCGACAGGCTGGCCTTGCCCAACAGGCCGCTCTTGAGTTGCAGCCGGAATTCGACCAACCGCTCCACCCGGTGCAACGCCAGACCGCAGTTGTGGGCGATGTCGGTGGCCTTGGACGCCCAGGGCGAGACCGTGCCCAGACGCGGCATCACCAGCAACGCCGGGGCGCCGGCAGCTTCCAGCTTGCGGTGCGCCTCGGTGGCGGGCTCGCCATAGGTGAGCAGTTCGCCCACGCGCGCCACGGTGACCATGTCGGGCTCACCATCAAAGGCTGCCAGGTGCACGAAGCGGGCCGAGAGGCCGGTGATCTTGTCGGAGAGGGCTGCCAGGCGGGGCAGGAGTTGCTGGACTTTGAAGTCGCTGATGGCATTGCCGCCATCGAAAGTGCGCAGGTGCAGGGACACGTTGGGAGCCTGAGGTGCGTAGACCCGGGGGGTGGGCGGAGTGCCGATTTTACCCGCGTGGTCCACCCAGGCTTCGCACTCGGTACCCTGCGCCGCAGGGCCCGGTGGGATAATCTGCACCCATGAGCATCACCTACAAAGACGAAGCGGGCATCGAAGGCATGCGGGTGGCCTGCCGCCTGGCCTCCGAAGTGCTGGACTACCTCACGCCGCTGATCCAGCCGGGTGTGACCACACTCGAAATCGACCGCCTGGCGGCCGAGTTCATGAAGCAGCAGGGCACGGTCTCGGCCACCATCGGCTACCAGCCCAGCGGTTATCCGCCCTACCCCGGCCACCTGTGCACCTCCATCAACCACGTTGTGTGTCACGGCATCCCGAACGAGAAGCCGCTGAAGAAAGGCGACATCCTCAACGTGGACGTGACCGTCATCAAGGACGGCTGGTTTGGTGACAACAGCCGCATGTACATGATCGGTGGCGAAGCCGCCTGCTCGGTGCAGGCGCGCCGGCTGACCCAGGTGACGTACGAAGCCATGTGGAAAGGCATCGTGATGGTCAGGCCCGGCATCCGCTTGGGCGACATTGTTCACGCCATCCAGACCTTCGCCGAGGGCAACGGC
>JANPKR010000033.1:0-4388 GCA_031426175.1 Hydrogenophaga sp.
ACCACGCGCACGGTGGCCTTGGGATTGACCGAACGCATGCCGAGCGTGAAGGCGTTGATGCCCTGGATCACCTCGGGGATGGGGAAGCCCGCCACATAACCCGCCTGCGTGGCCATGCGCCCGGCGGCTACGCCGGCAAGGTACCGGCCTTCGTAGTAGCGAGCGTTCGCCGTGGCCACGTTGGGCGCCGTCTTGTAGCCGGTGATGGACTCGAACTTCACATCAGGAAACTCGCGCGCCACCTTGAGCGTGGGCTCCATGTAGCCGAAGCTCGGCGTGAAGATGATGCGGTGGCCCTGCTGCGCGAGATCGCGGATCACGCGCTCGGCATCAGCCCCTTCGGCCACGTTCTCCACAAAGCTGGTCTGCACGCGGCTGCCCAGCGCGGCCTGCACGGCCAGGCGTCCTTGTTCGTGCTGGCGCACCCAGCCTGCGGGCGTGAGCGGCGCCACATACACAAACGCGGCCTTCAGCGGCGCGGGCGCAGGCGCTTGTGCGTGGATGGAAAAGGGCAGGGAAAAACTGGCAACCGCCAGTGCGCAGGCGCACCGGGTCACGAGGTTTTTGTACATGGTGGTCCTCTACATGGCTTCCGTGAATGAAAAAGCGAGCCGGGGAAGCACCGGGCTCGCTGGTCTGATTTTAGGCGATGGCGCTGTCCAGCAAGGCCACGAGCTCCGCGCGACGCGCGTCGCTCACAAAGCTGGCTTCAAAGCTGTTGCGCGCCAGCGTGATCACGTCCTCGCGCGAGAGGTCGAGCGCCTGCACCGTCTGCACGAAGTTGGCGTTCATGTAGCCACCGAAGTAGGCCGGATCGTCGCTGTTGACGGTGGCGCAGAGGCCCGCGTCGAGTAGTCGTTTCATGGGGTGGTCTCGCAGGTCGTTCACCACGCAGAGCTTGAGGTTGGACAGCGGGCACACGGTGAGCGGTGTTCGGCGGCGCGCCAGTTCGGTTATGAGTGCCGGGTCTTCGAGCGAGCGCACGCCGTGGTCGATGCGCTCGGTCTTCAGATCGTTCAGCGCTTCCCAGATGTAGGCTGGCGGCCCTTCTTCGCCAGCGTGCGCCACGACCCGCAGACCGAGCTCGCGACAGCGCGCGAACACGCGCGAGAACTTGCTTGGCGGATGTCCCACCTCGCTCGAATCCAGGCCCACGCCGATGAAATGCTCGCGAAACGGCAAGGCCGCTTCCAGCGTGGCGAAGGCGTCTTCTTCGCTCAGGTGGCGAAGGAAACACAGGATGAGTTCGGCGCTGATGCCCAGCTCGGTTTCTGCCCGCGCACAGGCGCTGGCCAGGCCCTGGATCACCGTGGGCATGGGGACGCCGCGTGCGGTGTGGGTCTGCGGGTCAAAGAACAGTTCGGCATGCACCACGTTGTCGGCCTTGGCGTGCAGGAAGTAAGCCCAGGCCATGTCGTGGAAGTCGGCCTCCTGCAGCAGCACGCTGGCGCCGGCGTAGTAGATGTCCAGAAAACTCTGCAGGTTGGTGAAGGCGTATGCCTCGCGCAGCGCCTCCACGCTCGCGTACGGCAGGCTCAGGCCGTTGCGCTGCGCCAGCGCAAAGATCAGCTCGGGCTCCAGGGAGCCTTCAATGTGGATGTGCAGCTCGGCCTTCGGGATGGCGGCGGCGAGTTCGGCGGCGGTCAGGGTCATCTCGGCTCTTTCAACACGTGCCCAGGGCGATGCCCAGGCGTTTCAAATAGCGGCGGTACGCGCTGGACACGCGGTCGGCGGGTCCGTGCACTTCGGTCACAGGCGCGGTGCGGCCGATGGGCAGGGCGCGCGGCGTCTGCGATTCGACCACGGGGCGGTCCTGTGCGAACACGGTGTCTTGAAACGCAACGAGCTCCTGGTCGGTCGAGCCATCGCCCTGTGTGGCCATGACGAACCACGCCGTGCACACAGTGTCGCCATCGGGACGAATGAAGAGCCCAATGGCATTGCTCACCGGGTCGCCTTCGCTGGCGTCCTTGCGCAGGACGGCAGCGAACGGGTGCGGCACGTCGTAGCGGTAGTGGATCCAGGCGCCCCCGTCGGCCCCTGCGTAGGCGCGGGGCTGCCAGGCGCGGGCATCGAGCACGACCAGGCCGCGAGCGCCCTCTTCCACCTGCCCGGTCTCCACCTGCGCGTGGCTGCGTTCGCCCAGCCAGCCCTCGTGCACAAAACCGAAGTGGCTGAGGTCAAGAAAGTTTTCCACCAGGCGCGGCGCGCTGGTATCGAGTTCATAAGGACCGCAGACGACGCGTCGCCATGCTGCGTCTTCTGCAACGGCGAACGTGGGAAGGTCATCAAGCGAGCCCAGCGAGGGCCTGGGCGCCTGCAACCGCACCCACACCAGCCCGTAACGCTCGCGCGCCTCGAACACCGTGGCCAAGTGGGCGGCTGGCGGCGTGAAATCGGGCGCGGCGGGAATGTGCTGGCATTGCCCGGTGTGTCCGAACTGCCAGCCGTGGTAAGGGCACTCCAGCCGCGCACCATGCACGCCGATCAGCACGCGGCCCAACGAGAGTTGCGCGCCGCGGTGCGGGCACTGGTCGGCCCAGGCGTGCACCCGATCGCCGTCGTGCCCGGGTTCGCGCCACAGCACCAGCGACTGGCCCAGCAGCGCGCACCCCACAGGCGCCTCGCGCACCTGGGTAGAGGCGATCACGGGGTGCCAGAGTTGCTGTTCGATCATGGATGCCTCATTCAAACAGGAAAGCCGCCCGGAGGCGGCTTTCCTTTGCAGATCGCGTCACCGAGATCAGTTGGGCACTTTGCCTTCGACGCCCTTGACGTAGAACTTCACGCCACCCAGAAACTTGTCGTCGGCGACGACGTCCTTGGCCAGCACTTCCTTGCCGTCCTGACCCACGATAGGGCCCTTCCAGATGGAGAACGTGCCGTCCTTCAAACCGGCGCGAATGCTGTCAACCTTGGCTTTGGTCTCAGCCGGCACATCTGCGGCCACGGAGACCATGTCGATCGCGCCTTCCTTGACACCCCACCACACGCCGCCGGTGGACCAGGTGCCTTCCAGCGCGTCCTTGGTGGCCTTGATGTAGTACGGCGCCCAGTTGATGATGGCCGAACCCAGGTGGGCCTTGGGGCCGTAGGCGGTCATGTCGGAATCCCAGCCGAAGGCGCGCTTGCCGAGCTTTTCGGCGGTCTGCAGCACGGCCGACGAGTCGGTGTTCTGGAACAGCACGTCGGCGCCGCCGTTGATCAGCGAGGTCGCGGCTTCGGTTTCTTTCGGTGGATCGAACCAGCCGTTGACCCAGACCACGCTGGTGGTGACCTTGGGGTTCACCGACTGCGCGCCCATGGTGAAGCTGTTGATGTTGCGGATCACCTCAGGAATTGGGATCGACGCCACGACGCCGAGCTTGTTGCTCTTGGTCATGCTGCCCGCAATCACGCCGGCCATGTAGGCGCCTTCGTAGGTGCGGCTGTCGTAGGTGCGCATGTTCTCGGCGGTCTTGTAGCCGGTGGCGTGCTCGAACTTCACATCCTTGAAGTCGGGCGCGACCTTGAGCATGGGCTCCATGTAGCCGAAGGTGGTGCCGAAAATCAGCTTGTTGCCCTGGCCGGCCAGATCGCGGATCACGCGTTCGGCGTCGGCGCTTTCGGGCACGTTTTCCACGAAGCTGGTCACCACCTTGTTGCCAAACTCGGCTTCGATCGCCTTGCGGCCGTTGTCGTGCGCAAAGGTCCAGCCACCGTCACCCACCGGGCCAACGTAGGCGAACGCGATCTTCAGCGGTTCGGGCTTGGGTGCTTCCACCACGGCAGGCGCGGGTGCTGCTGCGGGCACGGCTTCTTCTTTCTTGCCGCAGCCGATCAGCACGGCGCTGGTCAGCGCGGTCAGCGCCGCGACCTTCATCAGGGAACGTTTGCTCAAATCTGTCATGGATGAACCTCAGGGTTGGAAGGTTGGAGAAAGGGAACGAGGAGCGTTTTGTGCGCAACCCTGTAGGGTATCTGCACGGGCGGATTTTTCAAGAAAGTTCAAAGCAAATTATGCGCCGGGGTAGAACGGTTTCCCGATGGAGGTCGGCATGTTGATGCGGATCCAGGTTGGGTTGCGCGAGATCAGAACCAGCACCACGATGGTGGCCAGGTACGGCATCATGGTCAGGAACTGGCTGGGCACGTTGACGCCGATCCCCTGCAGGTGGAACTGCAGCATGGTCACGCCGCCAAACAGGTAGGCACCGAGCAACACGCGCGCAGGCCGCCAGGTGGCAAACGTGGTGAGCGCCAGCGCAATCCAGCCCTTGCCGGCGATCATGCCTTCGACCCACAGCGGCGTGTACACGGTGGACACGTAGGCGCCGGCCAAACCACACAGCGCGCCACCGGCCATGACCGCCATGAGGCGGATGCGGCGCACCGGGTAACCCAGCGCG
>JANPKR010000034.1:0-7102 GCA_031426175.1 Hydrogenophaga sp.
GTACTCGCCGCTCACCTGGTAAGCGAATGTGGGCACAGCGAACTCGTCTTTCACCCGGCGCACGATGTCCAGGTACGGCATGCCGGGCTTGACCATCACCATGTCGGCGCCCTCGGCCAGGTCCAGCGCCACCTCGCGCAACGCTTCGTTCGAATTGCCCGGGTCCATCTGGTAGACCTTCTTGTCGGCCTTGCCCAGGTTGGCGGCCGAGCCCACCGCGTCGCGGAACGGGCCGTAGAAGGCGCTGGCGTACTTGGCGCTGTAGGCCATGATCTTCGTGTGCACCAAGCCGTTCGCTTCGAGTGCGGTGCGGATGGCACCGATGCGTCCGTCCATCATGTCGCTCGGCGCGACCATGTCCACACCCGCCTGCGCCTGCGTCACCGCCTGCTTCACGAGGATCTCCACGGTCGGGTCGTTCAGGATGTAGTTGTGCTCGTCGAGCAGGCCGTCCTGCCCGTGGCTGGTGTAGGGGTCAAGCGCGACGTCTGTCATCACGCCGAGTTGCGGGAAACGCTTTTTCAGCTCGCGTACCACGCGCGGAACCAGACCATCGGGGTTCAGCGCCTCCTGGCCGTCGGGTGTCTTCAGCGACTGCTCGATCACCGGAAACAGTGCCATCACCGGAATGCCCAGCGCCACGCAATCCTCTGCCACCGACAGCAGCAGGTCCAGGCTCAGGCGTTCCACGCCCGGCATGGAGCCCACCGCTTCGCGCCTGCCAGCTCCGGCCAGCACGAACACCGGGTAGATCAGGTCGGCAGGACTCAACCGGTGCTCACGCACGAGATCGCGGGTGAACGTATCCCGGCGCAGGCGGCGGGGGCGGCTGAAGGGGTAGGGGGCGGGGTTGTGCATCGGCGTATTGTGGCAAACAGCCTCCCCATGCGCGTGTCGCGTCGGTCGCTGGCGACATGCCGGCTGCAGGCCACAGCTGCGCGAAAGTTGGCGGCATTGTGTTGAACTCCACGGTAAGAAGAAATGATTGATACCTCCTCACTGTTCCAGTTTGAGCGGTGGTGATAATTTCAGGTTGCAGTCCCTGTGCGCTGATTTTTGAACGCTTTTGACTGCTTGGCGCATTTCCAAGTCGCCTGCAGAGCAACGCGCACGCCCGCCCCACCGAACTTGTTCACCGATCCATGCAGTCAGTCAAAAAGAACCATGCCAGCGCTTCTGCAGCAGCGAAGCCGGGCAGCACCACCGAACAACCTTGGTCGCTGGACCAGCATTGGCCTGACCTGGTGGCCAGCCTGGCCGATCAGATCACCGTGGGGGTGAGTTCGCTGCAAAACGGCATCGACCTGCTCCTGGCCAAGGAGCGCATCACGGTGCTGGAGCACCGCGCCCTGAGCATCCCAACCGAACGTCTGAAGATGGCCGGCATCAGCACGCAGCAGATCAACCGCTTTTACGGTGGTCGTATCCGCCAGTCGCACGAGAAGGTCGACATGGCGCAGCTGGTCGAAGGCATCTTGCAAGAGCGCAAGAACGAACTCGGCGTGTTCGGTATCGAACTGCGGCGCAAGCTCAAGCCGGTGGAAGTGCTGATCGATCCGACGGTGGCCTACGCATTCGCCAATGCGGTTCTCGACTGGGGCCTTCCGTTCGGCAACCGCATCGATGTGCGCATGGACATGAACGCCTGGCCAAAACATGCGCGTCTGCAGGTTCGAGTGTCCAACGACGGTGTGCCTCCCTCGAGCTCTGCCATGCTCGACAGCCTGAGCTGGGTTCTCATTCGCCAGATCGCGCAGACCGCCGGTGGCATCGAGATCGATCGCGAAAACACCGATGAAGGAGTGAGCTTCACAGCGATGTTCACGCGAACTGTTCAGGCGGTGGACGGCATTTCCGCGGTTGAGCTGTCTGACGATCACTCGTCAATGTTCAAGTCGCTTTCCGGTATCTACGTGCTGACGGTGTCTCCGACACTGCAGATCCGCGCCGACGTCCGCGATGCGTTGCGGGAAATCGGCGTGCTGTCCGACAGCGTGGTCGACTTCGAGCAAGCCCGCCAAGCGGTGCGAAGCCGCATGCCGAACCTGATCATCGTGGACTCCGAGATCAAAGGCGATGCATTTGAGTCGTTCCGCCGCGAACTCCTGCGCGAAGTGTTCGAGTTTCCGTTTCTGGAAATTTCGCCCGACGACAGCTCCTTCGACATGTCCGGCTTCGGGGAGCTGTCCATGGCCAAGGTGGGTCGCGGCAACATCCGTGAAGCGCTGGGCACCGCGGTCATGTTCGAACTCGCCAAGATGATGTAACCGTTCTCCAGACCCCGGTTTTGTGACGCTCTGGAGGCTTCACTGTCAGATCTGACAGGTCAAAGTTGGATATCCGAGTAGATTGGTGTAGGATTGAGGCGGGCTGCCGAAAGGCGGCTCCCCGCTTTTCCTCCCTGAGCGGGCGCCTTAGTGTGTGACAGCAAAAAGGCTTCCCAACCCGGCCCAACTGGCCGGGTTTTTTTTGCCCTGCTTCGAGCTGGTGGCGCTTGATCTCGCCCCGGCTCATGTGGACGACGGGGCTACACTGACCCCATGCTTTGGGTCAAATCCTTTCACATCGTCTTCGTCGCCAGCTGGTTTGCAGGCCTTTTTTACCTGCCACGCATTTTCGTGAATCTGGCCATGGTTCCGCCCGAGAGCGTGGCTGAGCGTGAGCGCTTGCTCCTCATGGCACGCAAGCTGATGCGGTTCACCAGCCTGTTGGCCGTGCCGGCACTGGCCTTGGGTTTGTGGCTATGGCTGGGCTACGGGATCGGGCGGGGCGCTGGCAATGGCTGGATGCACGCCAAGCTGCTGGTCGTATTGCTGGCTCTGGCCTACCACCACACCTGCGGAGTGATGCTCAAGCGGTTTTCGCAAGGGGTCAACCGCCGCAACCACGTCTGGTACCGCTGGTTCAACGAGGCGCCCGTGATCCTGCTGGTGGTCGCCGTGATCCTGGTGGTCGTCAAACCGTTCTGATGCTTTGAAAGCGCGATCATCCGCCTGGCCGCTGGCGTTTCTGTTCGCCGGCCTGGTGGCGTATGCAAGCTTGTATCCGTTCAACGGCTGGCGCGATCAGGGGGAGGTTCCGCTGGCGTTCCTGCTGGCGCCTCTGCCCCAGTACTGGACGGGGTTCGATATCGCCGCCAACCTGGTGGGATACGCGCCGTTGGGGTTTCTGCTGGCGTTGGCCTTGAGGCGATCGGGAGGTGGGCGATGGACCTGGCTGGTGGCCTGGGCGATGCCGGTGTTGCTGTCGTTGATGGTGGAAACCTTGCAGAGTTACCTGCCCATGCGCGTTCCGTCCAATGTCGACATGGCGCTGAACGCGGTTGGCGCTGCGCTCGGGGTCATGTTGGCCCTGCTGATCGATCGGCTGGGGGCCTTGCGCCGCTGGAGCCAGATCCGGGCCAACTGGTTCGAGCCCTCGGCCCATGGTGGCCTCGTGCTGCTGGCGTTGTGGCCTTTTGCACTCTTGTACCCCCAGCCGGTGCCTTTTGGATTGGGTCAGGTTTGGGACCGCTTTGAATCGGGACTCACCACGCTGTTGACGGACACGCCTTTTCTGGAATGGGTGCCGGTTCGCCAGACCGAGCCCGCTCCATTGAGTCTCTTGACCGAAGCGTTTTGTATCGCGTTGTGTGTTCTGTCGCCTCTGCTCATGGGGTTTGCCGAGATGCGCTCGCGGAGCCGTCGTTTGGTGTTCTGCGGGCTTTTGGTGGGTGGCGCCGTTGCCGTGGCGGGCTTGTCGGCCGCCCTGACCTACGGGCCAGACCACGCCTGGGCCTGGTTCACGCCGCAGGCGCAACTGGGGCTCGTTCTGGCCCTGATCACAGGTGTGTCATGTGTCGCCATGCCGCGCCGCATGTGCAATGTGGTCATGCTCTTGTGTCTGGCCGTGTCGCTGAGTCTGCTCAATGGTGCGCCGCTCAGTCCTTACTTTGCCCAGTCGCTGGAGGTCTGGGAACAGGGCCGTTTCATCCGCTTCCATGGCCTGTCCCAGTGGCTGGGCTGGTTGTGGCCATTCGCCGCGCTGGTCTTCGGCCTTCTTTCGGTCTCCCGCTCGAACAGCGCGTCCACCAACGCCACCTAGAATCCCCTCATGGCCGAGAACACTTCTTACTACGAGCGTCACATCTTTTTTTGCCTCAACCAGCGGGACAACGGCGAGGCCTCTTGCGCGCAACACAAGGCCCAAGCTGCGTTCGACCGGTGCAAGTCGCAAGCCAAGGCGCATGGGCTGCTGGGTCCGGGCAAGGTGCGCGTGAACAAGGCGGGCTGCCTGGACCGCTGCGCTGGCGGTCCGATCGCCGTGGTGTATCCGGAGGCGGTTTGGTACACCTACGTGGACGAACAGGACATCGACGAGATCGTCCAATCGCACCTGCGCGATGGGGTGGTTGTCGAGCGGCTGGTGACGCCCGCTGATGTGGGTCGTTGACCCTGCGAAGCCGGCATTCGCCGCCATGAATTGAAATGAACGCCCAGACCGAAACCCTCACCATGTCGGGCCCCGCTGGCCTGATTGAGCTGGCCGTCGACCGCCCCGAATCGGCCACTCTCGGCACAGCAGTCATTGCGCACCCCCACCCTCTGCACGGCGGCACGCTGACCAACAAGGTGGTGCAGACGGTGGCACGTGCCTGCGTTTTGGCCGGCTGGACCGCTGTCCGGTTCAACTTTCGGGGCGTGGGCGCCAGCGAAGGTTTGTATGACGAAGGGCGCGGCGAACTGGATGACTTGCTGGCCGTGGTGACGGCGCAGGCGAGCGAAGGCTCCCTGTGCCTGGCGGGATTCTCCTTCGGAGCCTTCGTCACCAGCCAAGCGGCCGCCCGGCTGCATGCGCTGCGCGACATCCAGCGCATGGTGTTGATCGGCACAGCTGCCAGCCGGTTTGACGTTGCTCCAGTGCCGGCGGAACTCCACGCCAGAACCCTGGTCGTTCATGGGGAGCAGGACGACACTGTTCCCTTGTCCAGCGTGATGGACTGGGCTCGACCCCAGGTGCTGCCCGTGGTGGTGGTACCCGGCGGCGGTCACTTTTTTCATGGCCAGCTCCCGATGTTGCGGGAGCTGGTACTGCGTCATCTGCGAGCCTGAAAGGCCGCGCAGAGTTGTTTTTGACCCCATTCCAAGGACCAGATTTTGTTGCGTCGTTTCTCTTTTCTCCTGCTCTCTGCCTTCTTGTTTGCTGGCTCGGTGTTGCCCGCGTCGGCCCAGATGCCCCAGGCCCCCGACGTGGCGGCCAAGGCCTACCTGCTGATGGATGTGACGTCAGGGCAGGTGCTGGCCTCGATGAACCCAGACCAGCCTGTCGAGCCCGCATCGCTGACCAAGCTGATGACGGCTTACATCGTGTTTGATGCCCTCAAGGCCGGCAAGATCAGCCTCACGCAGACCTTCGGCGTGAGCGAGCGCGCCTGGAAGATGCCGGGTTCACGCATGTTCATCGATCCCAAGATGCAGGTTCCCGTGGAAGACCTGATCAAAGGCATGATCGTGCAGTCGGGCAACGACGCCACAGTGGCGCTCGCCGAGGGCGTGGCGGGTTCGGTGGAGCGTTTCGTGGAACTCATGAACGCACAAGCCAAGTCATTGGGCATGAAGTCGACTGGCTACCGCAACACCGAAGGGCTGACCGAAGCCGGGCACACCACGACGGCGCGCGATCTCGCCACGCTGGCCAACCGTCTGATGAGCGATTTTCCGCAGTACGTCCCTTACTACGCGATCCAGCGTTACCGTTATCCCGGCACGCCAGCGACCAACGACACCAACCGCAACCTGCTGCTGTTTCGCGATCCCAGCGTGGATGGCCTGAAGACCGGTCACACCAACGCAGCCGGCTATTGCCTGGTGGCCACCGCGCGCCGTCAGGTGCCCGGGCTTGGCGAAGGCGCCCAGGGCCAGCGACGCCTGATCAGCATCCTGCTGGGTGCTTCGAGCGAGAACGCGCGGGCGGCCGAGACTCAGAAGCTGTTGAACTGGGGTTACACCGCGTTCGACGCTGTGCGCCTGTTTCCCGCAGGGCAGCCCGTTGCCACGCCTCGGGTCTGGAAGGGAAAGGCGGAGCAAGTCCGCCTGGGACGTCCGGAGGGTGTCGTCGTTTCCGTGCCCGCTGGCGAGGGTGCGAAGCTCAAAACCGAGGTCGTTCGTCCCGATCCTCTGGTCGCCCCGCTCAACCGCGGAGACGCGCTCGGCACGCTGCGCGTGACCCTGGCCAGCGGCGCGACCGTGGCCGAGGTGCCGCTGATCGTCTTGGACACAGTGGAAGAAAGCGGTGTCTTCGGCCGTGCCTGGGACGCCATCCGCCTCTGGATCCAGTGACCCTGGGGCCCTGCATTGTCAGGGCGCCACCCCCGTGCTACATTAGCGGGCTTTTCGGAATTTTCCGAAGAGTTTTCCGTTTTCGCTTTTTTCAAACGTTTAGGGACGTTTTCAATGCCAACCATCAATCAACTCGTGCGCCACGGCCGGGAGGTCGAAAAGACCAAATCCAAGAGCCCGGCCATGGAAAACTCTCCGCAGCGCCGCGGTGTGTGCACCCGTGTGTACACCACGACCCCCAAGAAGCCCAACTCCGCTCTGCGTAAAGTCGCCAAAGTGCGCCTGACCAACGGTTTTGAGGTGATCTCCTACATCGGCGGCGAAGGCCACAACCTCCAGGAACACAGCGTCGTGCTGGTTCGCGGTGGTCGTGTCAAGGACTTGCCTGGTGTTCGTTACCACATCGTGCGAGGCTCGCTTGATTTGCAAGGCGTGAAAGACCGCAAGCAGTCGCGCTCCAAGTACGGTGCGAAGAAGCCCAAGGCCAAGTAAATCTGGTTTTTTCGGTGTTTGACCGGCCGGCAAGCCGTGTCGAGCGTAGTGACCCCAAAGCGCCATGTCGGCGTCGGGTCGAGTAAGTGAGGGCCTGGATGGGTTCTCGCGGTGTCTGAAAAGATGCCAACTGAAGCAATATTGAGGTGAAGAAATGCCACGTCGTCGCGAAGTCCCTAAACGTGAAATCCTGCCGGATCCCAAGTTCGGCAATGTCGAGCTCTCCAAGTTCATGAACGTGATCATGGAAGGCGGCAAGAAAGCTGTCGCCGAGCGCATCATTTATGGCGCGC
>JANPKR010000035.1:0-1787 GCA_031426175.1 Hydrogenophaga sp.
ACCGATCTGCAGGCGGCGCACGCGCGCGGTCTGCGCAGCGTGGCGGTTGTGTTCATGCACGGCTACCGTTTCACCGCGCACGAGCAGGCGGCGGCCCGCATCGCGCGCGAGCTGGGCTTCACGCAGGTGAGCACCTCGCACGAGACCAGCCCCATGATGAAGTTCGTGAGCCGCGGGGACACCACGGTGGTGGACGCCTACCTCTCGCCCATCTTGCGCCGCTACGTGGAGCAGGTGGCCGGCGACATGCCGGGCGTCAAGCTGTTCTTCATGCAGTCGTCGGGCGGCCTCACCGACGCCCACGCCTTCCAGGGCAAGGACGCCATCCTGTCCGGCCCCGCCGGAGGCATTGTCGGTATGGCGCGCACGGCCGGCCTGGCCGGGCATGACAAGGTGATCGGATTCGACATGGGCGGCACCTCCACCGACGTGTCGCACTACGCCGGGCAGTTCGAGCGCGAGTTCGAAACCCAGGTGGCGGGTGTGCGCATGCGCGCGCCGATGATGAGCATCCACACCGTGGCCGCGGGTGGCGGTTCGCTGCTGTCGTTCGACGGCGCACGCTTTCGCGTGGGCCCCGAGAGTGCCGGCGCGAACCCCGGGCCAGTCAGTTACCGCCGGGGCGGGCCACTGGCCGTGACCGATGCGAACGTGATGCTCGGCAAGATCCAGCCGCGCCACTTTCCCAAGGTGTTCGGCCCCAAGGCCGATGAAGCCTTGAGCGCCGAGGCTGTGCAGGCGAAATTCAACGAGCTCGCCTCGCAGACCGGGCGCGATGCCGCCGACGTGGCCGAGGGATTCATCAACATCGCCGTGCAGCAGATGGCCAACGCGATCAAGAAGATCTCGGTGGCGCGCGGCTACGACGTGACCCGCTACACCTTGCAGTGCTTTGGTGGCGCGGGCGGGCAACATGCCTGCCTGGTGGCCGATGCGTTGGGCATGACGCGCGTGTTCGTGCACCCGCTGGCGGGTGTGCTCAGCGCCTACGGCATGGGCCTGGCCGATCAGAACGCGATCCGCGAGCAGGCGGTGGAGCTGCCGCTGTCGCAGGAGGCGCTGCCCTCGATTGTCGAGAAGCTGCAGGCACTGGGTGAGGCCGCGCGGGCCGAGCTGGGGCGCCAGCAGGTCAATGTGGGCGAGGTGACGGTGCACCGGCGCGTGCACGTGCGCTATGAGGGCAGCGATTCGGCCCTGGTCGTTCCGCACGGCGCGCTGGACGCGATCCAGGCCAGCTTTGAAGCCGCGTACCGGCAGCGTTTTGCCTTCCTCATGCAGGGAAAGCGGCTCATCGTGGAAGCGGTATCGGTTGAAGCGGTGGTGCCCGGCGTGGCGCCCAACGAACCCCGATTCGACACACATGAGGCGCGCGAGGTGCCCCGCCGGGAAACGGTGCGCATGTACTCGGGCGGCCAGTGGCTGGACGCCGCGCTGGTGGTGCGCGAAGACCTGCGCCCGGGCGATGTGATTCCCGGCCCGGCCATCATTGCTGAGAAGAACGCCACCACCGTGGTCGAACCGGGCTGGGAAGCCGTGCTCACCGCGCTCGATCACCTCGTGCTCGACCGCCGCATTCCGCGCACCGTGACTTACGCCGTGGGCACCACCGTGGATCCGGTGCTGCTGGAGGTGTTCAACAACCTGTTCATGAACATCGCCGAGCAGATGGGTCTGCAGCTTCAGAACACGGCGTACTCGGTCAACATCAAGGAGCGGCTCGACTTCTCGTGCGCGCTTTTCGACGCGCAGGGCAACCTGATCGCCAACGCGCCGCACATGCCGGTGCA
>JANPKR010000036.1:0-1631 GCA_031426175.1 Hydrogenophaga sp.
ACGCCTGCCTCCCCAGATCCATCCCCACCTACATCCTCACCGGCGACACCTCCCCACAGCGCATCCTCGAAGCCTCTCAACTCGGCTTCCCACTCCTGCACAAACCCATCGACGCAACCACCCTGCGTGCCATCCTGGGCGAATAGACCCATATGGAACACACGCACCACCCCGACCTTGCGCCAGAGCCGGCCTCGCCCTGGTGGCACCACCTGCCGGGCTTGGTGCTCGTGGTCACCACAGAAGGGCAAGTGCGCTACGCCAGCCCGGCCCTTGTTTCGTTGCACGCGGCGTCGCACGCCGGGGGCGACTGCGTCATGTCCCTCACACCCGAATCAAGGCGGGCGCTGCTCGAATCCACAAGCCACCGAGCGGATTTCCAGCTCGAAGTGGCGTGGGAAAGTCCACGCGCCGCCCCTGTGCACACACGCTGGTTTTCCTGCTCGGCCAAGTGGCTCGAAGAAGCTGGCCACTACCTCTGCATCTGGGTCGACATCTCCGCCCACCATCAAACGCGCGTGGAAGCCTGCGCAGAGAGCGCATTTCTCCAGGCGTTCTGCAATGCCATCCCCATCATGGTGTCGCACTACAGCTATCCCCTGCGCTGCGAGTACGCCAACAAACACTACGCTCACCAGTACGGGCTGGACGAACAATCCATCCTGGGCCGCACCGTCGAAGAGGTGCTGGGCAATGCCAACATCGAAGCCGTTCCCTTCAGAACGCAGGCCTTCGACGAGCGCAAGACCGTCATCTATGAACGTTCGTTCATTCACGGCTCGAAGGTGCAATGGGTGCTGGTGACCTTGGTTCCGCTGCTGGATGCGCAGGGCAACTACGTGGGTGCGGTGGCGATGAACCAGGACATCACGCAGCGCCGCCTGGCCGAGCTGGCGCTGCGTGAGTCTGAAGACCGTTTGGCCAAGTTCATGGACGCCAGCGCGGAGGGGGTGATGTTTCATGTCGACAGCCGGATCACCGATGTCAACCCGTCGTTCAGCCGCCTGTTTGAGGCGCCCAGCAGCGAACTGTTGGGTCGCTCTGTGTTGGAGCTGGTGGTACCCGAGTACCGGGGCCGGGCCATCAGCGTGATCGCCTCGGGCGCGGACGTGGCCTACGAGAGCGAGATCTTCAACGCCCGCGGCGAGCGCATCCCGGTGGAGATCATCGGACGCTCCATGATGCGCAACGGCGAGCGCTTGCGCATGGCCGTCGTGCGCGACATCCGCGACCGCCGCGAGGCCCAGGCCCGCATCCACGAACTCATCGAAGGCCTGCGCTCCGAAAAAGACAAGGCCGAGGCCGCCGACCGCGCCAAGTCCGTCTTCCTGGCCGCCGCCAGCCACGACCTGCGCCAACCCATCCACGCCCTGGGCCTCTTCCTCACCGCCCTGCGCTCCATGTCCCAGTCCGCCAGCGTGCGCACCAACGATCTGGCCGAGATCTGCCGGCGCATGCAGGCCTCCCTGGACGGCCTGGGCCAGCTCCTGAACATGCTGCTGGACGTCTCCCGCCTGGACGCCAACGCCGTGCAGGTCGAGCGCGCACCCACCAGCGCGCAGCGCCTGCTCGAAGAACTCGACCAGGACTTCCACCAGCTCGCCGCCGAGAAAGGCCTGCGCCTGCACGTG
>JANPKR010000037.1:0-20455 GCA_031426175.1 Hydrogenophaga sp.
ATGCTGGAAGCCACGATGCAGACGGTGGCCGAATCCGGGCAACGCGTGCTCAAGCGGCTCTCGCGCAGCGCTGGCAGAAACAGCGACAGCCGCCGCCCCGAGGCCTGAGCTTGCGCGTCGGTTGCCCCGCGGCCGCAGACTGACCACGACCCTGGGGCACGGGGCCGAGTTGGCATCAAGCTTGCAAGCCATCTTGGATACAAGACGGAATGCTCACGCATGGTGCGGGTCGCTTCCATCTGGTGCGTCATCACCCGTTCAACCTGCCGGAGCTCCACATGAAGACACCCCTCGTCACCCAACTGTCCGCCACGTCCAGCCGCCGCACGGTGCTGCAGCTCGGTGTTGCGGGGGCCGCCATCGGCGCGCTGGGCGCACCGCGCCTGCTGCGTGCACAGACCGCCACCAAGGTGCGTCTGGGCTACTGGCCCATCGCCGCCGGCCTGCCGTTTTATGCCGCCATCGAGCTGGGTTACTTCAAGGAAGCCGGTCTCGATGTGGAGCCGCTCAAGTTCGCCGCTGCCCAACAGGTGATGGAGGCGGTGCTCGCGGGCCGCTCCGACGGCACCGCCAACGGCACCGGCTCGGCCAACGTGGCCATCGGCGAACTCGCGCAGCCCGGCACCTTCAAGATCTTTTGCGCCAACCCGAGCAATGTGAAAAACGTGCTCGACGAGGTCATCGTGCCGGTGGCCAGCCCCGCCAAGGTGATGGCAGACCTCAAGGGCAAGCGGGTGGGTTCGGGCCCGGGCATTCAAAACGTGACCCTCGCCAAGACCATCCTTGAGCGCGGTGGCGCCACCGGTGCCACCGTGGTCGAACTGCCGATTGGCCAGCATGTGGCGGCCCTGGCCGCAGGTCAGATCGACGGCGCCTACACGCTGGAGCCCACGGGCACCATCGGCCGCATGAACGGCACCAGCCGCGTGCTTGAAGCGGGCGTGATTTCTCGCTACGTGCTGGGTGACAACATGGCGCCGTGGTTCGGTGGCTCGGCTTCGCTGTCTTCGGACTTCATCAAGAAGAACCCCGAAGCGGCGAAGAAGTTCATCGCCGCCTACGCCAGGGGTGTGGCTTACGTGCGCAACAAGCCGGTGGAGGCTCGCCAATACCTCACGGGCTACACCCCCATTGAAGGCGCCCTGGCAGGGGAGGTACCGCTGGCTGCCTACACCATGTTCAACGAGTTCACGCCTGCGGACATCGGCCACTTCCAGAAGTTCTTCGACCTGTTCTCCGAAAAGGGCATCTTCAGCTCGCGCCTCATGGTCGACACCATGATCTACAAGGGCTGAAGGCCATGGAAGCCGTGCAGCCCGTGGTCGCCGAAGCGGCCAAACCCTGGAGCCCACCCGCCGCCAACGCGGCCCCGGTGCCACCCCGCAAGGCCGAATGGGGGCGCGCTCTGCCATTCGTGGGCCCGGTCGTGCTCTTCATCATCTGGGACCTGGCGGTGCGCACCGGCTTCATCAAGCCCATCCTGCTGCCACCCCCGATCGACGCCATGCGCGCCCTGGTCGGCGGACTGGCTGGAGGTCCACTCATGGGCGACTTCCTCGTCACCGTATGGCGCACGGTGCAGGCCTTCCTGATCGCCGCCGTGGTCGGCATGCCACTGGGTGTGCTGCTCGGCAGCAACGAGAAGGCCTACCGCAGCGTGGAGTTCCTGATCGACTTCTTCCGCTCCACACCTTCGTCGGCCCTGATCCCGCTGTTCCTCATGGTGTTCGGCGTGTCCGACATCAACAAGGTCGCCATTGCCGCCTTTGGTGCGCTGCTGATCGTGATCTTCAACAGCGCTTACGGCGTGATCAACGCACGCAAGCAGCGCGTGATGGCCGCCAAGGTGATGGGCGCCACGCGCTGGCAGGTGTTCACGGACGAGCTGATCTGGGAGAGCCTGCAGCCCAGCTTTGTCGGTCTGCGCTCGGCCGTGTCGATGGCGCTCGTCATCGTGATCGTGGCCGAGATGTTCATTGGCGCCGACAGCGGCCTGGGCAACCGCATCATCAACTCGCAGCAGGTGATGAACGTGAAAGACATGTACGCGTCCATCCTGGCGGCAGGCGCGCTGGGCTATGCGCTCAACGTCTTGTTCCTGCTGGTCGAACGGCGCATCGTGCACTGGAGTGGAAGATGAGCAGCGTCCTGAATGCCCCCGTGTTTGCCGACGTGCCCGTGCCCGCCTTCCAGCCCGGCCCGGCCGGCACACACATCACCATCCGGGGCCTCACCAAGTACTTCGCGGGCTGGCCGCTGTACGAGAACTTCGACCTCGACATCCCCAAGCACAAGATAGTGTCGGTGTTCGGGCCCAACGGCTGCGGCAAGAGCACGCTGATCAACATGATCGCGGGTCTGGTGCCCATCGACAGCGGCGAGATCCTGTTCGATGGCAAAAGCCTGAAGGACACCAAGATCGGCTACGTGTTCCAGAACTACCGCGAAGCCATGTTCCCGTGGATGCGAACCATCGACAACATCGCCTACCCGCTCAAGCTCGAAGGCAAGAGCAAGGCCGAGGTGGACCGGCGCATGGCCGAGCTGGTGGCCTCGTTCGACGTGAAGTTCGACCTCAACCGCTACCCCTACGAACTCTCGGGCGGGCAGCAGCAGACGGCGTCCATCATGCGGGCGCTGGCGCCCAATCCGGAGGTGCTCTTCCTGGACGAACCCTTCTCCGCACTCGACTTCGAGATGACGCTGTTCATCCGCGAGAAGCTTCAAGAGGTCTTCATGCAGACCGGCACCACCATGGTGCTGGTCTCACACGACCTGGAAGAGGCCGTGTACCTGGCCGACCAGGTGCTGCTGCTCACCAAACGGCCCACCACAGTGGCCGAGATCCTGCCTTACGACGATCCCCGCCCGCGCACCACGGCCACGCTGTCGGAGGCCAACTTCATCGCTGCCAAAAAGCGCAGCCTGGAAATCTTCCAGCGCGAGGTGCGCCGATGAACGAGGCGCAGACGCTGGCCTATGTGCAGGCCGCGGCCGCGGCCGTGGACTTGCCGCTGAGCGATGCGCAGGCACAACGCGTGGCCATGCACCTGCAGCGCACGGCATCCATGGCCGCGTTGCTCGACGGCTTTGAGCTGGCACCGCACGACGAGCCGGCCGACATCTTCTGCCCGGCACCTTTCCAGCCTTCACAACACTGAGGGCGCGCAATGAACGCCCCCTTGTCCCTGAGTCAGGCTGCGCAGGCGGTGGCCAGTGGCCGCCAGAGCGCAGCCGAGCTTCTGGAAGCCTGTATTGCGCGTATTGAAGCCACCGACAATCGCGTGAACGCCTTCACCGGCACCCGCTTCGAGGTGGCACGCGCACAAGCCGCGCGGGTGGACGCACAACGGGCACGTGGCGAACCGCTGGGTCCACTGGCCGGTGTGCCGTTCGCGGTGAAGAACCTGTTCGACATCGCCGGTGAAGTGACGCTGGCCGGTGCCCAGGTCAACCGCAGCGACCCGCCCGCCACCGCAAACGCAGTGCTGGTGGAGCGCCTGCAGGACAGCGGCGCGGTGCTGGTGGGTTCGCTCAACATGGACGAATACGCCTACGGCTTCAGCACCGAAAACACCCACTTCGGGGCCACGCACAACCCACACAGGCTCGACTGCTCGGCCGGCGGATCGTCGGGTGGCTCGGGCGCAGCCGTGGCTGCCGGCCAGGTGCCACTGGCGCTGGGTTCGGACACCAACGGCTCGATCCGCGTGCCCTCGTCGCTGTGCGGCGTGTGGGGCCTCAAACCCACCTTCGGCCGGCTCTCACGGCGCGGCAGTTACCCCTTCGTGCACAGCCTCGATCACCTCGGGCCGTTTGCCGACGACTTGCCCGGCCTGGCCCTGGCCTACGACGCACTGCAGGGCGCCGACCCGCTGGACCCCGGCTGCCACGCCACCTCGGTGCAACCCACCGTGCGCTCGCTGGGGCTGGGCATCCAGGGTTTGCGCGTGGGTGTGCTGGGCGGCTACTTCGCCGAACACACCACCGCCCCTGCCCGCGACGTGGCCGCACTCGCCGCGCAGGCGCTCGGCGCCAGCGCCACCGTGGAATGGCCCGACGCAGCGCAGGCCAGGGCTGCGGCCTTCATCGTGAGCGCCAGCGAAGGTGGCGCCCTGCACCTGCACCGCCTGCGCACCCGGGCAGCGGACTTTGAACCGCTGTCGGTGGACCGTTTCATCGCGGGCGCCCTGCAACCCGCCGCCTGGTATGTGCGCGCACAGCGCTTTCGCCGCGTCTATCGCGACAAGGTCAACGCTCTGTTCCGGAACTGGGACGTGCTGATCGCACCCGCCACGCCCGTGCCGGCTCAACCCCTGGGCACCGAATGGATCGAGATCAACGGCCAGCGCCTGCCTTGCCGTCCCTCCATCGGCCTGCTCACGCAACCCATCTCGTTCGCTGGCTGCCCGGTGGTGGCCGCGCCCATGTGGCCCTCGGGCACTGGCGGTCTGCCCGTTGGTGTACAGCTGATTGCGGCACCCTGGCGCGAAGACCTTGCCTTGCGCGCCGGCATGGCGCTGCACAATGCGGGCCTCGCTCACTGCAAACCCGTGGAGTTCTGAATGGAGACCAACCTGCCCGATGTGCTGGCCGAAGTCACGGCCGCCTTTGAGCGCTATGAGCATGCCCTGGTGAGCAACGACGTGGCTGTGCTCGACGAGCTTTTCTGGGACAGCCCGCACACCCTGCGGTATGGCGCCACCGAAAACCTGTATGGCATCGACGAGATCCGCGCGTTTCGCAACGGCAGACCTGCCGCCGGCCTCCATCGCACGGTGCTGCGCAAGGCCATCACAACGCACGGCCATGACACCGCCACCACCAACATCGAATTCCAGCGCGAGGGCAACCTGCGCATTGGACGCCAGAGCCAGACCTGGGTGCGCATGGCCGAGGGCTGGCGCGTGGTCTCGGCCCATGTGAGCTGGATGGCCTGATGGCCAAGCATCCCGCCACAACCCCCACACGCAACCTGCGCCCGGTCCGCACACGCGCCGCCAAACCCACCGCCAGCGTCGAGCCGTTTCAGTCGCGCGCCGAAGAGGTCTATCGCCAGGTCAAGCAGGACATCGCCGACTTCCGCCTGGTGCCAGGCGACCGCTTCACCGAACACGAACTCTGCGCGCGGCTGAACGTGTCGCGCACGCCGGTGCGCCAGGCACTGTTCCGTCTCCAGCAAGAGGGTCTGGTGGAGGTGATGTTTCGCAGCGGCTGGCGCGTGCTGCCGTTCGACTTCGACAAGTTCGACCAGCTCTACGACCTGCGCATGGTGCTGGAAACCACCGCGGTGCAGCGGCTGTGTCTGCACGATGTGGCGGCTTCATCGCCTCAGCTGCAGGCGCTCAAGGAGCGCTGGCTGGTGCCGATGGCCGAGCGCAGCACCGACCCCGCCGAGGTGGCTGCCTGGGACGAGGCCTTTCACGAAACCCTGGTGAGCGCAGCGGGCAACGCGGAGCTGGCGCGCGTGCACCACGAGGTGACCGAACGCATCCGGATCATCCGCCGGCTCGACTTTTTGCAGCAGGTGCGCATCGACGCCACTTACGACGAGCACGCCAAGATCCTGCGCGCCATCGTCTCGCGCAAGGCCGACCGCGCCGACCTGTTGTTGCGCTCGCACATCCAGACCAGCCAGAGCGAGGTGCGCAAGATCACCTTGCACCAGGTGTACCTGGCGCAACAGGTGGCGCCGGCGGCCTGATCAAGCCCGTCAGGGAATGAGCGCACGGTTGCGCCGGCTGCATTCCGGCGGTTCCCCGTAACCAGCCGAGCGCACGGTCTGTTCCTCTGATATTTCCACCTGGAACCAGCGGCAGAACGGGCTCTCGTAGCGGTAGCTCCAAACAGTGCCACGCGACCGGGCCAGCCCCTGCACCTCGCCGGGGCGGCCCAGCACACGGCGCACTTCCTCCGCTGCCATGCCGGGGTTGATCTGGCCGAAGTTCTGCTCGGTCAACACCTGTTCCGCGCGAACGGCATTTCCCGCTGTATCCAGATACACGAACCAGGTGTGGCGCCCATACGGACCCCTTGGAAACTCGAGCCGGGTGCCGCCGTCGACCCGCCGTTGTGTGTCTGGTGTTCCCATGCTGGCCACGATTTGATCGCCGGAAACACCAGCCAGATTTGTGGGCGGTGCGTATCCCGCGCAAGCGCTCAAGAGGCACAGACCTGCCAGACTCCATGAAGAAACACGCATGGCCAAAACTCCTGCAAGGTGGTTGAACTGTGCTTGTTGGAGCGCCTTTTCCTCCCTGAGTTCTGGACGCCGATGTGGTCACCATGCCGCCCCCGGCCCCGGAAACCCAGTCGCCAGCCGTCACTCACACCACCTCGAGCAGTTCCTTCGACGTCGCCGACCAGCCCACGATCGCGCCTTGCGCGGTGATCATGGACAACGCCGCGGCGTGGAAGGCGGGGAAGTAGCTGGCGGTGCCGTCTTCCAGCACCAGGCAATCAAAGCCCCGGTCGTTGGCCTCGCGCAGCGTGGACTGCACGCAGACCTCGGTGGTCACCCCGGCAACCACCAACTGCGTGATGCCGTGCACCTGCAGCTGCTGCTGCAGGTCGGTGGCGTAAAACGCACCCTTGCCGGGTTTGTCGATCACGATTTCACCCTTCACCGGCGCGAGCGCGGGCACGATCTGGTTGCCCGGTTCACCGCGCACCAGCACCCGGCCCATCGGCCCCATGTCGCCAATGCGCAGGCTGGGCGAGCCGCGCAGGCGTTTGGCGGGCGGGCAGTCGCTCAGATCCGGCGCGTGCGATTCGCGCGTGTGCACCACCAGCCCGCCCATGGCGCGCCACGCGGCCAACACCTTCGCGATCGCGGGCACGATGGCCTGCAGCGGCTCCACGGTGTTGCCGAGCGATTCGCCGAAACCACCAGGCTCCACAAAATCGCGCTGCATGTCGATGATGACCAGGGCGGCGTGCGCCGGGTCGAGTTCAAAGTTGAAGGGGCGGGCTGTGACGGTGCTCATGCAACAGCCTCCTCGCCATGCCGTTCAGTTTGTGTGGCCTCGTCGCCGTGGCCACCGGCCATGTAGGCACCCAGCAGTTTGCGGTCTGCACCTTCGGCAGGCGTCTCGAACACCAGTTGCCCGCCGCTGATCACGGCCACGCGGTCGGCCAGCTGCATCAGCTCGTCCAGGTCTTCGCTGATCAGCAGCACGGCCGCGCCCCGGTTGCGCGCGGCCACCAGCCGGGCATGGATCTCGGCGGTGGCAGCGAAGTCCAGGCCAAAGGTCGGGTTGCTCACCAGCAGCAGCTTCGCTTCACCGGCGAGCTCGCGGGCCAGCACGGCGCGCTGCACGTTGCCGCCCGAGAGCGCGCGAATGGGTGCGGCGATGCCCGGGGTCTTCACGCGGTATTCGTCCACCCAGCGTTGCGCCATGGCGCGCAGCCGGGTCCACCGCACAAAGCCGCCCTGGGCCTGCGGCGCTTCGTCGAACAGGCGCAGCGCCATGTTCTCCGCCACGCTCATATCGGGCACACAGGCGTTGATGAGCGGTTCTTCGGGCAGGCTGCGCACCTGCAGCACGCGGTTTTGCTGGCGCTGGCCGGCGTAGGGTTCGCCGCGCACCGTGACGTCACCGCCCATGCGCGCGCGCTGGCCGGTGAGGGCCTGCATCAACTCCTTCTGGCCGTTGCCCGACACACCCGCAATGCCGAGGATTTCGCCCGCGCGCACCTGCAGCGTGAGGCCGTTGAGCGCGAGGTCACCGCGGTCGCCCATCACCGTGAGTTCGTCCACCGCCAGCGTCACGCCGGCGTCCAGCGGCTGCGCGGTTTTCTCCAGCAGAGCTTTCTCAGCCGCCTGGCCCACCATGGCGTGCGCGAGCTCGTCGGGGTGGGTCTGTGCCACGGCCTTGCTCAGCACCAGCTGGCCGCGCCGCAGCACCGACACGTCGTCGGCGTAGGCCGTGACCTCGCGGAACTTGTGCGTGATCATCACGATGGAGCAGTCGCCGGCGTGCGCGCGCGCTTTCAACGCACCCAGCACCTCGTCGGCCTCCTGCGGCGTGAGCACCGAGGTGGGTTCGTCCAGGATCAGCAGGCGCGGTTTCAACAGCATCTGCTTCAGGATCTCCAGCTTCTGCTTCTGGCCGGCCGACAGATCGATGGGGTAGGCGTTGAGGTCGAGCGAAAACGGCGCGCTGGCCATGAAGGCGCCGAGCTCGGCGCGCGCGGCTTTCCAGTCGATCACGGCGGGCAGCGCGCCGCGCGCCAGCAGCAGGTTTTCGGCCACGGTCATGCCGGGCACCACGGTGAAGTGCTGATAGACCATGCCGATGCCGAGTTCGCGCGCCACGCTGGGTGAGTGGATGTCCTGTTCGCGGCCGTCGATCAGCACCGCCCCCTCGTCACCCCGGTGGTAGCCCACCACGGCCTTCACGAATGTGCTCTTGCCCGCGCCGTTTTCACCGAGCAGCGCGTGCACAGTCCCGGGTCTCACGGTGAGCGACACGCCGTCGAGCGCGGTGAAGGCGCCGAAGCGTTTGGTCAGCTGGTAGGTGTCGAGTTGCAGCGCGTGCATGGGATGTCCTTCACAACGACTGCAAGGCCTTGACGATGGCGGCCGTGTCGCTCACCGCACCAAACACGCCGCCCTGCATGGGGATCATGTGGAGCGCGGCATGGTGGTTGCCGGGGTCGGTGGCGCCGGTGCCGTCTGAGAGCAGCACGCACTCAAACCCCCGGTCGTTCGCCTCGCGCATGGTGGTGTGCACGCACACGTCGGTGGTGATGCCGGTGAGGATCAGGTTGCGGATGCCGCGCGTATGCAGGATCAGCTCCAGATCGGTGGCGTAGAACGAGCCCTTGCCGGGCTTGTCGATCACGGGTTCACCGGGCAGCGGCGCCAGCTCGGGAATGATCTCCCAGCCCGGCTCACCGCGCACCAGGATGCGGCCGCACGGACCCGCGTCGCCAATGCCCGCACCCACCTGCCGCGAGCGCCAGCGCTTGTTGGCCGGCAGGTCCGACAGGTCGGGCCGGTGGCCTTCGCGGGTGTGGATCACGTGCAGGCCGGCGGCGCGCGCAGCCGCCAGCACACGGCCAATGGGCTCGATGGGCGCGCGGGTGAGCGAGAGGTCGTAGCCCATGGTGTCCACGTATCCGCCGACGCCGCAAAAGTCGATCTGCATGTCGATGATGACCAGCGCGGTGTTGGCCGCGCGCAGGTCGCCGTCGAACGGCCAGGCGTAGGGGTGTGCCTGGGCGAACACGCTCATGATTTCTCAAGCAGGTTGGGCACGTTGCCCACGAACTCGCGCGTGGGCGGCTCAAAGCCGCAGGAGCGGCCGTCGGTGTGCACCACGTCGGCTTCCCACGGCAGCTGGAAGCGACCGGCCACCATGTCCTGCATGAAGGTGTAGGGGCAGTCCTGCGCGCCGCCCTTCACCGCCACGTAACCCCGGTGGCTGAACTGGTAGGGGTTGTTCTCCACGCCCCAGTGCAGGCGCGCTTCGCGGATCAGGTCGGGCCGGATCTCGGCGCAGATGATCTCGTCAGGCCGGCCGCCGCCTTGCGTGACCACCGTGCCTTCGTGGTCGCAGACCATGGCCTCGCCCATGGAATCGAAGCTGCCGTCGCTGCCGCACAGGCACACGCTGGCGGTGGCCATGAGGTTCTGGAAGGCGTTGGCCTGGTTGGTGATCTGCCAGGCGTGGCGGATGGGCGCGGTGTAGCCGGCGGTGCGCAGCATGAGCTCGGCGCCCTTGTAGGCGCACTCGCGCGCCATTTCGGGAAACATGCCGTCGTGGCAGATGATGAGCGCGAGCTTGATGCCGCGCGGCCCCTCGATCACCGGGATGCCCATGTTGCCGGGCTCCCAGGGCTCCACCGGCACCCAGGGGTGGAACTTGCGGTAATAGAGCTTGAGCACGCCCTGTTCATCAAAAATGATGCCGGTGTTGTACGGGTTGCCGCCAGGGTTGGTTTCCATGATGGAGAAGCAGCCCCAGATGCCGTGCTTGATGCAGGCCTGGCGCATGGCCTCGACCTCGGGGCCGTCCATGCTCACCATGAGCTCGGGCGCGGTGCTCATCGAGAGGCCGTGCAGCGCGTATTCGGGAAACACGATCAGGTCCATGTGCGCGTAGCCGCGGCGCGCCTTGCCCACCATGTCCACGATCTTCTGCGTCTGCGCGGCGAGCTGTGCCGGCGTTTCCACCACAGGCAGCTGCAGCTGGGCCAGGCCCACCACGACACCACCCGGCGACTTGTTCAGTCCACTCAATCCATTCATCTTCAGTTGCTCCGGTTTTGGAAATGGGTCAACGCTGCACGCCCAGCTCGCTGGGGGCGCCGCGCAACACGCGCTGCGGCGCACAGGTCACCACCAGGATGACCAGCGTCATCACATAGGGCACGGCGTTGAAGAGGTAGTAGTAGCCGGTGACGCCCACCGACTGCAGCGCGGGCCCAAGCGCGCCCGCGCCACCGAACAAGAGGGCCGCCCACAGGCAGGCCATGGGCCGCCAGCGCGCAAAGATCACCAGCGCCACCGCAATGAGGCCCTGGCCGCTGGAGAGGCCTTCGTTCCAGCTGCCGGGGTAGTAGAGCGAGAGCGACGCTCCGCCGAGGCCGGCGATGGCGCCGCCCGCGGTGGTGGCCAGCGTTCGCACCCAGGTGACCGAGGTGCCGAGTGCGCGGGCCGCGTCCGACGAATCGCCCACCATGCGCACCAGCATGCCCCAGCGGGTGTTGGCAAAGGCCCAGGCCATGAGCAGCGCGAGCACGACGCCGATGGGGAACAACGCGTTGATGTTGAGCGCGGCGCGCACCTGCGGCGAATCGCTCCAGTTGCCCAGCGGCAGAGAGCCCAGCGTGGGCGCCTGCGGCTGGATCAGCGGCTTGCCGAGATAGAACGCCAGGCCGATACCCAGCATCATCACGCCGATGCCCATGGCGATGTCGTTGACGCGTTTCATCGAACAGGCCAGGCCGTGCAGCAACGCCAGCAAGGCGCCACTGGCCGAGCCGGCGAGCACACCCAGCCAGGCCAAACCGCTCCAGTACGCCACGCCAAACGCGCTCATGGCCGAGAACACCAGCACGCCTTCCAGCCCCAGGTTGATGCGGCCCGACTTCTCGGTGAGGCACTCGCCCAGGCTCACAAACAGAAACGGCGTGCCCACCCGGATGGCGCCACCCAGGATGGCCAGCAGCACCGCGCCGATCGCGTCCATGTCCATCAGGCGGCTCCTTTTTGGGGGGCCGGCAGCGGCATCAAGGCGCCCCAGCGGATGCGCCCGCGCGCCGCTTCGGCCGATAGGATGAGCACGAACACGAAGCCCAGCAGCACCTGCACCGATGCATCGGGCAGTCCCAGGCGGCGCTGCAGCAGACTGCCCGCCGCCCCAAAGCCGCCGAGCACGATGGCCACCGGGATGATGGCCAGCGGGTGGTGGCGCGCCGCGAAGCTCACCAGGATGCCGGTGTAGCCCAGCCCCGCGATCACCGACGCGTTGGCAGCCGTGTGCACCGCCGCGATTTCGATGCCGCCCGCCAGACCCGCCGCTGCGCCGCCGAGCGCGCAGGCGGTGATGACCAGGCGCCCAGCCGGCAGACCCACCAAGCCAGCAGCGCGCACATTGCCCCCCACCACGCGGGTGGCAAAACCGTGTGTGGTCTGGCCGAGCCAGATGGCGGCGAGCACACAGCACACCACGCCCCACACCAGGCCCCAGTGCACGTCAAAGCTCCCGATGGAGCCGATGAGCAAACCATCCTTGAGCGCAAAGGTCGAGGGTTTGTTCAGGCTGGCCGGGTCGCGCATCGGCCCTTCGACCAGGTGTTTGAACACATTGACCGCCACGTACGCCAGCAAGAGGCTGCTGATGGTTTCGTTCACACCCCGGTACTGGCGCAGCCAGCCCGCCAGCGCGATCCAGGCAGCACCGCCCAGCGCCGCAGCGAGCATCAGGCTGGTGGTGCCGAACATGCCCTCAGGCACGGCCCACACATACGGCAAGCCGGCGCAGGCCAGCGCACCGACGATGAGCGCCCCCTCACCGCCGATGATGGTGAGGCCGGCGCGCGCCGGAAGCGCCACGCAGAGCGCGGTGAGCATCAGCGGCGCGGCACGCTGCAAGGTGTTCTGCAGCGAGAAGGCGTCGCCGAACGCGCCTCGAAACAGCAGCGCCCAGACTTCCAGCGGGTTGAACCCCGCCAGCGCGACGAACAGACCGAAGAGCAGCAGCGCACCCGCAATGGCGAGCACCGGCAGCAGCACGGCCTCGGCGGTGTCGGTGAAACGGCTCGTCATGGCGGGGCCTGCGTGCCGCGGGGATTCACACCTTGCCGACCACGCCCTCAACCAGGTAATTCATCGACTCGAGTTCGATCGCGGTCTGCTTGAAGACCTTGCCCTTGGGCACCACCACCTTGCCGGTGTTGTCCTTCAATTCACCGGCAAAGATGTCGAAATCGCCCTTGAGCATGCGGGCCTTGATCGCGTCGGCCTGCTTGCGCGCCGGCTCGCTCACGGCGGGCCCGTAGGCCGAGGTCTTCACGAACCCGTCGCGCAGACCTCCGCGCACGAAGTTGGGGTGCGGCTTGCCGGTGCGGGCGGCGTCGATCATGGTGGTCACGGGCGTGACCCAGTTCCACTCGGCGCCGGTGAGGTAGGCCTGGGGCGCGAGCTTGGATTGGTCGGCGTGGTAGCCGCAAACCATCTTGCCGCGGCGCGCCGCGGTTTCCACGATCACCTTGGGCGAGTCCACGTGCATGGTGAACACGTCCACGCCCTGGTCGGCCAGGCTGCTGGTGGCTTCGGCCTCCTTCACCGGCAGCGACCAGTCGCCGGTGAAGATCACGGTGGTGGTGATGCTCGGGTCCACCGAACGCGCGCCCATGGTGAAGGCGTTGATGTTGCGCAGCACCTGCGGGATCGGTTTGGCGGCGATGAAACCGAGCTTCTTGCTCTTGCTCATGTGGCCGGCCACCACGCCATTGAGGTACTGCGCTTCCTCGATGTAGCCGAAGTAGCTCGCAGCGTTGGTGGGGTGCTTGCCGGCTGTCCACAGCCCTCCGCAATGTGCGAAGCGCACGCCCGCGTTCTTGGGCGCGACGGCGAGGATGTGCGGATCGAAGTAACCGAACGAAGTGGGGAACAGCAGCGTGGCGCCGTCCTGCGAAATCATGCCCTGCATGCTGCGCTGCACGGCCTGCGTTTCGGGCACGCTCTCTTCTTCCACCACCTTCACGCCCGGCATCTTCTTGAGCACCGCGGCCGATTCGGCATGGGCCTGGTTGTAGCCATAGTCGTCGCGCGGGCCCACATACAAAAAGCCGACGGTGATGGGCGCCTGCGCGAATCCCGAAAGTGGCAGACCGCCCAATGCCACCCCGGCGCCCAGAGCGCCCGAGCCCAACATCCAGTCGCGACGGTTCCACAGTGCCTTGTCCATGAGTGACCTCTTTTCAAATCCGTTGATGGGGTGATCGGTGGTCCTGCGTCGGATGGCTTGCGAAATAACACCATCTTGTATTCAAGACGAATGGTGTCTAGCAATGGGCGTGCCAAACGAGACGCCGCAACCGCCGCGCCGTGCACCTCAGGGGCGTGGATCGCCGTGCCCACGGGGTGCACGCGAGCGCTGCATCGCGCGCATCGCCGTCCGTCGGGCACGCGTGCAGTGCGTGGCACGCGCCCATGCCCATGCGCGGTGCACAACTTGCACCAAGGGTCGCACCAGCCCGGCGCGGCGACCGGGATCGGCCTTCCGGGCGCCATGGCACACGCCTTGCTGCCACTGAACCGCGGTGCACATCCCTGCGCCGCCCACCAGGAGATGCCATGCACACCCTCAACCTCCGCCGCCGCCAGATCCTGCAGGCCGCCGCTTTCGCTGCGCTCGCTCCTGCCCTGACGGCACGCGCCGCGAACTATCCCGTCAAGCCGGTCCGGCTGGTGATTCCATTTCCCGCCGGGGGTGCGACGGACTACGCGGCCCGCGCTGTCGGTCAGGCCCTTTCCGAACGCTGGAATCAGCCGGTGGTGTTCGACAACCGGTCCGGCGCGGGCTCCACCATCGGGACGCAGATTGGTGCAAAGAGCGCGCCCGATGGTTACACCATCGTGATAGGCATCCCAGCGGGTGTGAGCATCGCCCCGCACATCTACCCCAACCTGGGCTATGACCCCCTGACCGATCTGGTGCCCATCACGGGTTTTGCGAGTTCACCGCTGGTGGTGCTGGTGCCCACCGACTCGCCCTTCAAGACCCTGGGCGAGCTGCTGGCGTTTGCACGCGCCAACCCGGGCAAGCTGTCCTACGCGTCCAACGGCGCGGGCTCGCTGCCGCACCTCACCACCGAGTGGCTGCTCTCGCAGGCCAAGGTCCAGGTCATGCACGTGCCCTACCGAGGCAGTGCACAGGCATTGCCCGACCTAGTGGCTGGCCGGACCAGTTTCATGATCGACATCATCGTGTCGGGGCTGCCCCTGGTGGAAGGTGGGAAGCTGCGTGCGCTGGCCGTCACGGCGCCGCAACGCACCACGCTGTTGCCCGACGTACCCACCGTCGCCCAAAGCGGCTTTCCCGGCTTTGCGGTGGACCAGTGGTACGGCTTCTTCGCACCGGTGGGCACGCCGCCCGAGATCATGCAACAGGTGGCGCAGGACGTGAAAGTGGTGACCGAGTCGAGCCGCCTGCGCGGGCTGATGTGGCAGCGCGGCGCCGAGGTGAACTACCAGGCAGGCACAGCCTTTGCCGGCATGGTGCAGCGCGACTGGCAACGATGGAAAACGGTGGCTGCGTCCACCGGCGCCACGGCGCAGTGAAGCTGGCTCAGTTCGCCAGGCCGCTGTCCGGAAAGTCGTGGCTGTCGTCGAGCACCTTGGCCGCCATGCGCGGCAGCATGCGGCCAATGAACGTTTCGCCCAACCAGCGGCGCAGCAGCGGCACCGACGCGCCGGGTTCGGTCTCGAAGCTCAGGCTGCTGAAGCTTCCGATGCCGTCGTCCACCAGCAACCCGGCGGGCACGGCTGGCGCCGCACCGGCGTCGTCCAGCGGGCTGGTGGCTTCGAGCTTCCAGGCACTGAGGAAGCGGTCGAAATAGCCCACCGTGCCCTGGCGCCAGACCTCGGCCACATACACGTTCCACCCGCCCTGCTGCTCCACCACAAAGCCCCAGGCGAACTCAAACACCTGCTCGGGGGGTTGGGCAAACACGCCGATCTCCTGCACCTCCTCGAGCGCAGCGTATTCCGCAAACAACGGGCCGGGACCCGTGGCCTGGCCTTGGACGAAGCGCTCGATTTCCTGCGGATCGGCCACATACAAAGCCTGTTGACCAGGCGTGGACTTGCGCGCCCGCTTGAGCAGGCGCTCGGTGGCATCCACCGTTTTCTGGGCATTGATGCAGCGGTCGCGGAAGGTACGACGCCCTTCTTCGGTGGAGATCAGGGCCACGGTTTCGTCAAAGGCGGCGTCGTCCTGCAAGTGACCCGACTCGCGCATGTGCAGCACGATGTCGAGCATGGAATTGCGGGTGATGTGCTCGATCATGTAGGCCATCTCACCGCCTTCGTAGTCGGTCATCGATGACTTGATCCACGCCATCAACTCCAGGCCCGAAAGGCCTTGGGGTGCACGCGGCATGTCGTGGAACAAAGCCCGAAGCACCCTCACGGTGTCCAGATCACTCGCCATAAATCTCTCCAGGCAATCGCGTTCGCGCAAATGGGTGCCGGCCAGACGAGCCTGCAATACCCGGTACAGTGCCAAGCATAGTTCCGAACCGCTGTTCGACGCTGCCTGAATGCGCCACACCACGGTGCCGGTGGCGCTTGAACGTGACGGTTTTGGCACGACAGTGCGAACACCGGTGGGCCCTGTGGCGCCACCCCCACCCCAACCAGGAGACTCCCATGAACATCAAATCCTTGCTCGCCACCCTCACCCTGGCGCTGGCGGCCGGCGCTGTGGCTGCCCAGGACACCGTGGTTTACCACTTCGACAACACCGTGGCCCAAGGACTCAAGGGTTTGCGCAACGTGCGCAACCACCTCGACACCGACCCCAAGGCCAAGATCACCATCGTCACGCATGCCGAGGGCGTGGACATGCTCATGGAAGGCGCCAAGGCGGCCAACGGCACCGAATTCGCGCCACTGGTGTCGGCCCTCAAAGGCCGGGGCGTGACCTTCGAGATCTGCGAGATCACGCTGAAGAACCGCGATCTCAAAAAGGAGCAGTTCATCCAGGAAGCGGACTTCACGCCTTCCGGTGTGGTCCGGATCGCCAAACTGCAAAAACAGGGCTTCGCGTACATCAAACCCTGAGCGGACTCGCCAGGGTCGGTTGGTTCTTCGACGCTGAACAATCTATTGACTAACAATCTATTAGATAATATATTGTTTGCATCCACTCGAAGGAACCAACCATGAACACCCCCGCTGTCAAACCGCAAGTCCACGGCCTGTTCGACCCCGCCACCTGGACCGTCACCTACGTGGTGCACAACGGCCCGGGCAGCGACGCTGCCGTCATCGATTCGGTGCTGGACTACGACCCCAGGTCGGGCCGCACGCAACACACCTCGGCCAACCAGGTGGTCGAGTATGTGCGCGCCAACGACCTGAAGGTGCGCTGGATTCTGGAAACGCACGCCCACGCCGACCACCTCTCGGCAGCGCCCTGGCTGCGCGACCAGCTGGGGGGGCAGATCGGCATCGGCGGCAACATCACAGCGGTACAAAAAGTCTTCAAGGGCGTGTTCAACCTGGAACCGGGCTTCAGGCAGGACGGCTCGCAGTTTGACCATCTGTTCCAGGAGGGCGAGGCCGTCCCGCTGGGCGCGCTGTCGGGCGAAGTCTTGTTCGTGCCCGGCCACACCCCGGCCTGCGCGGCTTACCGCTTCGGCGACGCGGTGTTTGTGGGCGACACGCTCTTCATGCCCGACGTGGGCACGGCGCGCTGCGACTTCCCTGGCGGCGACGCCCGGGCGCTCTACGCGTCCACCCGCAAGTTGCTCAGCCTGCCGCCTGAAACGCGCCTGTTCATGTGCCACGACTACCCGCCTGCCGACCGGCCGGTGGCGTTTGAAACCACGGTGGCCGAACAACGCGCGAAGAACATCCACGTGCACGACGGTGTCAGCGAAGACGCCTTTGTGGCCCTGCGCACCCAGCGCGACGCCACGCTGGAGATGCCCACGCTCATCCTGCCGTCGGTGCAGGTGAACATCCGTGCAGGCGAGATGCCACCCAAGGAAGACAACGGCGTTGCGTACCTGAAAATTCCGCTCAACGCGCTCTGATCCACCCACCACACGCAACCGGGCCAGCACCATGACCACCGTTTCCGTTTTGCTCCAGCAGCAGATCGACTATCGATTCGAAATCCGGTTCGGTGAAGGCATCGCGACTCTGATCGCAGACGAACCCGCACCACTGGGTCACGGAGAAGGCCCTTCTCCTCCGCAATTGCTGTGCGCTGCGGTGGGTAACTGCCTGAGCGATTCGCTCCTGTTTGCGCTGCGCAAGTTCAAGCAGGCGCCCGAGCCTCTGCGCTGCGAGGTGCAGGCCGAAGTGGGTCGCAATGCCGGGAACCGGCTGCGGGTGCTGGGGATGCACGCCACCATCACACTCGGGGTCGCAGCCAGCTCGCTGGAACACCTGGAACGGGCTCTCGCGCAGTTCGAAGAGTTCTGCACCGTCACGCAAAGCGTGCGCCTGTCATTTCCGGTGCGCGTGACCGTCGTGGACGCTGACGGTTCGACGCTGCGCGATCAGACCTGAGCGCCAGTTCGAACGAACCCGGCTCCGCGCGCGGGCAAGGTGCCCCAACCGAGCTTCGGAGAAGCGACCGAATCTCTCAAGACCCCAGGCGCTCCACCAGCCAGATCGATCCGATCACCGCAATGGCGAGCGACCCGCCAGCCACCACCACCCAACGGTAGAACGCGGTGTGACGAAGCAACCAAGCCACCGGGAGAAATGCCAGCACGATCGCGAGTTGCCCGATCTCCACACCCACGTTGAAACCACCGAGCGCCAGGGCCAGCTGCTGAGCTGGCAAGGCGAGATCGAGCAGCACGTTGGCAAACCCGAAACCGTGGATGAGGCCGAAGACGAAGGCCAGACGCCAGCGTTTGAGCGAGAACCAGCCCAGCAGGTTGTTGAGCGCAGCCAGGATCACCGAGAGCGCAATGACCGACTCGATGATGGCCACCGGCGGGTTGACCCAGCCCAGGATGGACGCCACCAGCGTGATGGAGTGCGCCACGGTGAAGGCGGTCACCACCGCCAGCACGTCCACAAACGCGGTTCGAAAGCTCTCCACCGCGGGCCAGTTGGTGACACGCGAACGCGAGGGCACCAGCGGTGCGAGCACCAGCAAGCTGAGCAGGAAGAGGATGTGGTCGACCCCGATCCAGATGTGCCACACGCCTTCCACCACATAGCGCGTGAACACAGACCAGCCCGAAACCTCACCGGTCAGCAGCGCAGCCTCGGGACGCTCCGGGCTCAGAATGGCACTGCTCTGCGCGCCCGGCAGATCGACCTTGAGAAGACCACGGTGCAGGTTGTCCTGGTCGAACATCAGGCCGTAAGTGAGCGTGAGCCGTTTGGCCGCCACGTCCTGCGGGTCGGCGCAGGCCACGCGCCATTCGGCGCTCAGGTAGAAGCCGTCCGAATGCGGACTGGCCATCACGTCAACGGGCTGCAATGCGCACGCGGCCGAGCTCCCACGCACGGTGATGCCCTGTTGCATCCAGGCCTTGAGTTCCTCGGTGCGGGTCGCCGTTTCGCCCCAGCTCACCTGACCATCGCGGTTGTCGTCCAGATCGAAGATCAGGTCAACGTCGCGCAGGTTGATGTCCGTGCGCAGCACCAGATCGGCACCGCGCTGTGACAGCGAAAGATAGGCATTGCTGCTGGAGTGGGCGAGCGCGGGGCCAGTGACCGAAACGAGCAACGCCAACATGGCCAGGCGGACGGCCAGGTGTCTGAACAAAAGGATCATCAGGATTTGCCCAGGCGGGTTTGCAGTTCGTCAGCCAGCACCTTGAGCACCGGGTCTGTGTAGCCGGTGGCAGCCATCCAGCCCAGCACGGGTTCGGCGAGTTTGGGCTGGTTGGCTTTGAGCGCGGCCTGCACCAGCAGCACCGCATCGGCGGGTTCGTTCTGTGTGCGCCAGTTCTCGGCCGCGAGCTTGAGGCCTTGCGCGTTGTCGCGCCGGTAGGTGATGAGGTAGACCATGGTGGGCCGCTCGATCAGGCTCTCGCCGCGCAGGGCCTGGTTGTTCATGCGGTTCTCGAACTGGTCGGCCAGGCGCTGCGTGTCGCCATCGTTGAGGCCCCGGCTGGCCAGCAGCGCCTGCACCAGCAGCGCGTCGGTGGGTGAGGGTGAGGCGGTGTAGCGCTTGGCTTTGGCGAACTGACCCTGCTGGTTCAGCAGCTCGGTGAGTGTCAGCTTCACCAGATGCGACTCCGGCCTGGCCTGCACGTGCTTTTCCCACACGGCGATGGCCTGCGCGTACTGGCCTGCAGCGCGGTAAGCCTCGCCCTGGTGGTAGCGCAACCAGTCCTGCGTGAGCGGGCCCTGGTAGTCGGGCAGATCGACCAGGCGGTTGAGCAGGGGAATGGCTTGCTGCGCCTGTCCGCTGCGGTACAGCAGCGTGGCTGCGCAGGCCTGGCCTTCATCGCGGCCAAAGCGCTGCGCGATCGCATCGCAATCGGTTCGGGCAGCCGCCATGCTGGAGGTGAGCAGGTGCAGCGAGAAGCGCCACGACCAGTATTCGGGTTGCGCCGGGTCCAGGGTGATGGCTGCACTCAGGTCGTCAATGCCACCTTTGAAATCGTGAAAGCCCTGCTTCACCAGCGCACGCAAAAAATGGCCCTCGGCCGGCAACGTGGCAGCGGTCCACCAAGGCTGCAATGCCGCTTTGGCCGAGCCGTACCAGCGCAGATCGCCTTCGGTCAAACCCAGCAGAAACACGGCGCGTGCGTAGTTCAATGCGGCGGGAAGGTGGTTGCGGTTCTTGCGCCATTCGCGTTCCACTTGCCGCAGCGCACCGGCCTGATTGCTCTGGGCATGCACCGACGCGGGCAATACGATTTGCTCAGGTGCCGGCGTCAATCGGGGTTGTGCCCAGACACTCGTTGAAACGCCGATTACAAGAGTGAGAAGGGCTTTGCAACAGGGTTTCCACCTGAATCCAATCAATACCCGATGGGCGCTCATGGGAACAACATGTGTCAGGTGAATCGGCATTGATGTGGATATCCTAGTCAACGGCAGCGATGGGCGTTTTCTCATTGTGTGCCGGTCCCAAAAGACATTTCAACCGCAAAGGTAATCTATGAAAACTCTCATCTCCGCAATGATCGCCGCATTCATGATGGCTTCCGTCCCCGCATTCGCTGCCAGCCATGCCGGCGGCAAAATGGACGACAAGAAAATGGATTGCATGAAAGACGAAAACAAAGCCAA
>JANPKR010000038.1:0-7997 GCA_031426175.1 Hydrogenophaga sp.
TGGGCAGGCGGTTGTGCCACCAGGTCTGGAGCCGTGTGCGCATGTAACGCAAGGGGTGCCTCCAACCCAGAGCACCGCGGAACTGGCTTTGCCAGGCCGCAGGTGCTGCCCCCCGGGGGGAGGCGCCGAAGGCGCTTCGGGGGGTGTCCATGCGTCAAGGCAGGGGGATGGCTTCCAGCATGGCGCGCACCTGTTCCACAGGCCCGCGCCCAGCGTCGCGCACGGGGATCAGCCGGTGCGCCACCGTCTGCGGCAGGATCGCGGCGATGTCGTCGGGCGCCACGTAGTCGCGCCCGCTCAAATACGCCTGCGCCTTGGCCGAGCGCACCACGGCCAGCGCGGCGCGCGGCGACAGGCCTTGCGCAAACCATTGGCCGTTGCGCGTGGCGGCCACCAGGTCTTGCAGGTACTCCAGCACCGGCTCGGCGGTGTGCACCTGGCTCACCGTGTGCTGCAGGGCGGCGAGGTCGGCTGGCGTCAAGGCGGCGGAGAGTTTGTCCAGCATGTCGCGGCGGTCCTGGCCGCGCAGCAGCTCGCGCTCGGCGGCGCGGTCCGGGTAGCCGATGGACAGGCGCATGTGGAAGCGGTCAAGCTGCGATTCCGGCAGGGCGTAGGTGCCCAGCTGGTCGTGCGGGTTTTGCGTGGCAATCACAAAGAAGGGCTCGGGCAGGGCGCGGGTTTCGCCTTCCACCGTCACCTGTTTTTCTTCCATCGCTTCAAGCAGGGCGCTCTGCGTCTTGGGGCTGGCGCGGTTGATCTCGTCGGCCAGAAGCACCTGGGCAAACACGGGGCCGGGGTGGAACACAAACGCCTCGCGCCCGCGCTCGTAGATGGACACGCCCACCAGGTCCGAAGGCATGAGGTCGGCGGTGAACTGCACGCGCGAAAACTGCAGACCGAACGAGCGCGCCAGTGCGTGCGCCAGGGTGGTTTTGCCGACGCCGGGAACGTCTTCAATCAACAGATGACCACCCGCGAGAAGGCAGGCCACGCAGTCGGAAACCTGCTGTGATTTGCCCACGATCACCGTGTTAAGCTGATTCAGCAACTGTTGGATTTTTGTGTCGGCTTGCATGCCGCGAACCTTACCGTAAAACCGTTATGGGCCAGGCCACCGGGTATTTCACCCACAAGGATTGTTGGAGACACGAAATGGGCGCCGGCCACCCGGAATGCCCAGAGCGTCTGGACGCGATCGAAGACCGTTTGCTCATGAGCGGACTCGACGTGGCGCTGGAGCGCCGCGAGGCCACCGCCGCCTCCATGGCCGACCTCGAACTCGCCCACGGTCGCATGCACCTGGCGTCACTGCGTGGCCTCAGCGACAACCTGCGCGACGACATCAAAGCCGGCGGCCCGAGCCACGCGCAGGTCGACCCCGACACCTCCATCAACACATACAGCTGGGACGCCATCCTCATGGCCGCGGGTGCCGCCATCGACGCCACCGACGCGGTGATGGCTGGCGAAATGCCCAACGCCTTCTGCGCCGTGCGCCCACCCGGCCACCACGCCACACGCAACCAGGCCATGGGCTTCTGCTTCGTGAACAATGTGGCCGTGGCCGCCAAGTACGCGCTGGAGCGTCATGGCCTCAAACGCGTGGCCATCATCGACTTCGACGTGCACCACGGCAACGGCACCGAAGACATCGTGGCGGGCGACGACCGCATCCTCATGTGCAGCTTCTATCAGCACCCGTTCTACCCGCTGGTTGAACACTCCGACGCAGCCAACCTGGTCAACCTGCCGGTGCCGGCTTACACCAAAGGCATGGACATCCGCGAACTGATCGACATGAGCTGGATGCCCCGCCTGGACGCCCACAAGCCGCAGATGATCTTCATCAGCGCCGGATTCGATGCCCACCGCGAAGACGACATGGCGCAGCTGGGCCTGGTGGAGCAGGACTACGCCTGGATGACGATGCGCATCAAGGCGGTGGCCGAGCGCCACGCCAAGGGCCGCATCGTGAGCTGCCTGGAAGGCGGATACGCACTGAGCGCACTGGGCCGCAGCGTGGAAGCGCACTTGCGGGTGCTGGCCGACGTCTGAACTTCCGCGGCGAACGGGCGTCGGATAATGTTCCGATGATCCATCCCGAATCTTCCCCTTCACCCGCGGCCGACGGCGCAGTGCTGCTGCACACGCGCGATGAGCGCGGTGTGCACACCCTCACCCTCAACACCCCGCGCAGTTTCAACGTGTTGTCCGAAGCGATGCTCGCCGCGCTGCAGGCGGCCATCGACGCGGTGGCCACGAATCCGCAAGCCCGGTTGGTGGTGATCGCTGCCAGCGGCAAGGCTTTTTGCGCTGGACACGACCTCAAGGAAATGAAGGCGAACCCAGAGCAGTCCTACTACCAGGCGTTGTTTGCGCGCTGCTCACGGCTGATGCTGGCGATCCGCAAGCTGGACGTGCCTGTGATTGCGCGCGTTCAAGGGCTGGCCACCGCGGCAGGTTGCCAGTTGGTGGCGCAGTGCGATCTGGCTGTGGCCAGCGAGGCGGCGAGCTTTGGCGTGAACGGCATTGACGTGGGACTGTTCTGCGCCACGCCGGGCGTAGCCCTGTCGCGCAACATCCTGCCCAAGCAGGCGATGGAGATGCTGCTCACGGGTGACTTCATTTCCGCCGACGAGGCGTGTGCGCGAGGGCTCGTCAACCGCGTGGTGGCACCCGATGCGCTGGACGCCGAGGTAGCCACCCTGGTGGACCGCATTCTGGCCAAACCACCCGAAGCCATCGCCATGGGCAAAGCGCTTTTTTACCGCCAGCTCGAAACCGGTATCGAGGCCGCCTACCAGCTGGCCGGCCAGACCATGGCCTGCAACATGGCGCACCCCGTGGCGCAAGAGGGCGTGCAGGCCTTCATCGACAAACGCTCGCCGGGCTGGCGCGCCTGACCTTTCAACGCAACGTTCTCTCGCATGGCCATCACTTCCCCCGCCGCCCCGCAACCCATCGATGACTTCGGTCTCTGGCTGACTGCCTTCACCCAACCCACAGTGTTGTCCGAGCTGGGCGCTTTGGTGGTGTGCATCGCGGTGGCGCTTGGCATCACCTGGCTGATGCGCCGCGCGCTGCGCATGCAGGAGGAGAAGACCTCGGTGCTGTTCGGACGGCGTCTCATCGACGGCGTGATGTTCCCCATGTTGCTGCTCACGCTGGCCTATGTGGCTCGTGCGCTGTTGATGGCCGTGCTGCCGTTGGCGGCGTTCAAGGTCGCGATTCCGGTGCTGGTGTCGCTGGTGGTGATCCGGGTGGGTGTGAAGGTGTTGCAGGTGGCGTTTGCCACCGCGCCCTGGGTCCGTGCTCTGGAGCGCACCATTTCCTGGGTGGCGTGGCTGGCCATGGTGCTGTGGGTGAGCGGCTTGCTGCCGGTGGTGCTGGCCGAAATGGACCAGATCACCTGGAAGATCGGCGCCACCACGCTGAGCTTGCGCACCACGATCGAAGGCATCCTCACGGCTGGAGCGGTGTTGATTCTGTCGCTGTGGGTGTCTGCGGCCATCGAGACGCGCCTGCTGCGCAAGGCTGCGGGCGCCGACCTTTCTTTGCGCAAAGCCGCCAGCAATGCCACGCGTGCGCTGCTCATGTTCGTTGGTCTCATCATCGCGCTGTCGGCCGTGGGCATCGACCTCACCGCCTTGTCCGTGCTGGGCGGGGCGGTCGGTGTGGGCATCGGCTTTGGTCTGCAGAAGCTGGCCTCCAACTACGTGAGCGGCTTCGTGATCCTGGCCGAGCGCCGCATGCGCATCGGGGACAACGTGCGGGTCGACAACTTCGAGGGTCGCATCCTTGACATCAACGCCCGCTACACCGTGATCCGTGCGCCCACGGGACGCGAGTCCATCGTGCCCAACGAGTTCATGGTCATCAACCGGGTCGAGAACCTGTCCACCGCCCTGACCCGCGTGTGGCAGACCACGGTGGTCTCGGTGGCTTATGGCAGCGACGTCGAACACGTCAGCGCGCTGCTGATGGCGGCGGTGCTGGACCAGGCCGACGCGCTCAAGGAGCCCGCACCGCTGGTGGCCCTGTCGGCGTTTGGCGCCGACGCCCTGGAGTTCACCGTGGGTTACTGGATCGAGTCGGGTGACAACAGCGACCAGCTTCGCCTGCGCTCGCTGGTCAACCGCCAGATCCTGCAGTCGCTGCAGGCGCACGGCATCGAGATGCCGTACCCGCAGCGCGTTGTTCACCTCAAGGAACTGCCGTCTCTCAGCGGTTCATGAATCCCGGAAGCCACAGTGAGATGGCTGGGAAGGCAATCAGGATGCACAGGCGAACAATGTCGGCCATGACGAAAGGCCACACGCCCTTGAAGATGCTTTTGAGCTTCACCAGCGGCAACAGCGAGTTCATGACGAAGAGGTTCATGCCCACGGGCGGCGAGATCATGCCGATCTCCACGATGGTCACGATCAGGATGCCGAACCACACCGGGTCGAAGCCCAGCCCGGTGATGACCGGGAAGAACACGGGAATGGTCAGCAGCACCATCGACAGCTCTTCCATCACCAGACCGAGCGCCACATAGATCGCCATCATCACCGCCACCACCATGATGGGGTGCGGGCTGAACTGCAGCAGGAAGTCGCGCAGGTCGCCCGGCATGCTGGTGAAATTGATGAAGCTGGTGAAGACCATCGCGCCGATGAGAATGGTGAACAGCATGGCCGTGGTGCGCGTGCTCTCCACCAGGATGTCCAGCAACACGCGAGGCGTGAGCGCACCGCGGAACAGGGCGAAGAAGAACGCGCCCGCAGCGCCCACGCCGGCACCCTCGGTGGCGGTGAACACACCGCCGTAGATACCGCCGATGACCAGCGCGAACAGCAGGCCCACGCCCCAGATGCCTCGCACGGCGGCCAGCCGCTGGCTCCAGTTGAATCGTTCGGCTGGCGGGCCTGCGGCCGGATCTCGCCAGGTGATGTAGACCACCGCCAGGCACAGGCAGGCGATCGCCACCAGGCCGGGCAGGATGCCGGCCACGAAAAGCTTGCCGATGTCGGTCTCGGTGATGATTCCGTAGATCACCATCACGGTGGATGGCGGGATGAGGATGCCCAGCGTGCCGCCCGAGGCAATGGCGCCCGTGGCCAGCGTGTCCTTGTAGCCGTGGCGTTTCATCTCGGGGTAGGCCACGCGCGTCATGGTGGCGGCGGTGGCGATGGACGAGCCGCAGATGGAGCCAAAGCCGCCCGAGGCGATGATGCTGGCCATGGCCAGACCACCCTTGCGGTGTCCCACGAAAGCGTTGGCTGCGGTGTAGAGTTCCCGCGCCATTCCGGCGCGCGCCACCAGATTGCCCATGAGGATGAAGAGCGGGATCACCGACAGCACATAGGCAAAGCCGGTCTCGAAGATCACCTGGCTGGTGCTGGCAAAGGCCGGCTGCCAGCCGCGCATGAGGCCCAGCCCTGCCAGGCCTGCAATGGCCATGGCCAACGCCAGCGGAATGCGCAGGAAGGCCATCGCGAAGACGGCCAGGAAACCCAGACTGGCTTCAGTCATGGCGCAGCTCCGTCCAGGTCAACCGGAGGCGGGTGGTGGGGCGACGGCACGGGCACCACAACAAACACGAACAGCAGGTGCACCGCCGCGGTGAGGGCCAGAAACAGCGCCATCATCCACGCCACGGGTGCAATCGACACCTGCAGGTACACCGTGGTGTCGCCATATTCGGCGAAGCGGTCGGCGCGCGTGCTCATGAGGTAGGCGAGAAAGCCGAAGCCACTCGCGCAGATCAGGTTGACCAGGCGCGCCTGGATGCTGCGCACCCAGTCGGGCAGGAAAACGTCGAGCGAGTCGAACACCACGTGCTCGTTGCGCCAAGACACCATGGGCAGTGCACCGAAGATCACGATGACCATGAGGATCTCTGTGATCTCGAGGCCACCAGGCACAGAGTGGTCGAAGAAGCGCCGCCCGGTCACGTCGACGAGAGTGAGCCACATGATGGTGAACAAGGCCACGGCGGCCATGAGTCCGGTGGACCACCGCAGCGTGCGTTCGATCGTCTTGAGCATGATGGGTCTTGATGTGACAAGGCCGGCTGCGCGTTCTGCTCAGCCGGCCCGGCATGGCCACGCGGCGGTGGCCAGGGGGACTACTTCACCTTGGCAATCTCGGCGCGGAACTCGCCCAACACGCCTTTGGGGTTCTGCAGACCCTTCACCTGGGCGCTTGCCGCCCATTTGGTCTCCAGATAGTCCTGCTTGTCCATCACGGCCTTCACGAAAGCCTTGTCGGCGGTGATGCGCGCCACGCCCTGGCCCTTTTGCAGTTCGCGGCTGGCCGCGTCCACTTTGTCCCAGCCTTCGCCGAACATGCGCGCCGTCGGTTCCCCGGAGAGCTTGTCGACCACCGCCTTGTCCTGTGCTGACAGAGCGTTGTACTTGGCTGGGTTCATCATGAAGACGAAGCTGGTGTTGTACAGACCGCCGGGGAAGTCGGTGGCGTGCTTGATCATGCTGAGCTTGAACGAGGCGATCGATTCGTCGGGGAAGAAGGTGCCGTCCATCACCCCGGTGGACAGCAGTTCGAACGACTCGGGTGCGGCCTTGAGCGTGGAGTTCCAGCCCATGGCCTTGGAGAGTTCGTTGATGTTGCCGCCGCCGATGCGGAACTTCAGGCTGCCCGCCTCGGCGGCCGAGGTCACCGGTTTCTTGCTGTTGAAAATCACGCCAGGACCGTGGGTGAACACGGCCAGCACCTTCACACCGCGGTGCTCACCCAGCGGCGCAAAGTGTTTGGTGTAGATGCGCTGGTAAGCGACCGAGGTAGCCACCGCGTTGTTGCCCAGAAAAGGGAACTCGGCCACCTGGGTGTTGACGAAGCGGCCAGGCGTGTAGCCGTCCACCGTGAATGAAATATCGGCCAGGCCGTCGCGCACCGCGTCAAAGGTGCCCGGTGCGGCCACCACACCCTTGGGCAGGATGTTGCACTTCATGCGGCCGGTGCTCTCTTTCTCCAGCATGTCGCACCAGGTTTTCTGCGAGGTGCTCAGTGTGTGGCTGGGCGGCAGCCAGCTGGAGACGGTGAACACAGTCTGCGCCGACACCAGGCCGCTGGCCAGGAGCGTGGACGACAAGGCGAGTGCTTTGATGTGGCGTGACTTCATGCGGAAACTCCTGTGTGCGGGGGCGAGGTGGGGGTTGGCAGATGGTTGCTCAACATAAACAAATCAGCAGATTCAATGTAGGCGAGTTCGCGTGTGCGCTGTCTCATGGCTTACCCGAATTCGCCGACCCTTCGGTCGGTGAATGTCGACCCGGGTTGGCGGATGCAGCGACAAATAAGGGCTTTGTGGGTTCGGGTCGTTCTCCTATAATCTCCAAAAAGCACGACCGTTCTTTTTTCGAAAACCCGTATTTGTCCCCCGCCTGACCACCCCCTGCAGGGGGTGGGGCATACAATCCTTGAGTTGACGTGCACGTCAATTCGCACGTCCCCTTCCACAACAGCAGGAGCAACCCAACATGAAGGTCATCGTCCCCGTCAAGCGCGTGGTGGATTACAACGTCAAGGTGCGCGTCAAGAGCGACGGCACGGGCGTGGACATCGCCAACGTCAAGATGAGCATGAACCCGTTTGACGAGATCGCGGTGGAAGAAGCCGTGCGCTTGAAAGAGAAGGGTGTGGTCACCGAGGTGATCGCCGTCTCCTGCGGTGTCACCCAGTGCCAGGAAACCCTGCGCACCGCCATGGCCATCGGCGCCGACCGCGCCATCCTGGTGGAGACCACCGAAGAGCTGCAGCCCCTGGCTGTGGCCAAGCTGCTCAAGGCGCTGGTCGACAAGGAACAGCCGGGCCTGATCATTCTGGGCAAACAGGCGATTGATGACGACTGCAACCAGACCGGCCAGATGCTGGCTGCGTTGGCTGGCCTGCCGCAAGCCACGTTTGCCAGCAAGGTGGAAGTCGCCGACGGCAAAGCCACGGTGACACGCGAAGTCGATGGGGGTTTGGAGACCCTGTCGATCACGTTGCCC
>JANPKR010000039.1:0-3340 GCA_031426175.1 Hydrogenophaga sp.
GCGCACCTGAGCAACCTGGCCCGCGCGCAGCGCCGCCATGCGGTCTTCGGGCACGGCAAACACCACGTCACGCGGGCCGTCCAGCGCAACGCGGACCACCGGCGTGCCCGCAGCCACCACCTGCCCCACCTCGGCGTCCACCGCCAACACCACACCGGCGCCATCGGCCACCAGGCGCGCATAGCCCGCCTGATTGCCCTGCACTGCGCCCTGTGCGCGCGCCTGGCGAAGCGTGGCCTCGGCCGATTGCAAGGTCGCTTGTCGGCGTTCGATCTCGGCGCCGCTCACAAAACCCTGGGCAAGCAGATCCTGGTAGCGCTTGAGGTCGGCCGAGGCCAGATCGCGTTGCGTCTGCGCCGCGCTCACCTGGGCCTGGGCCGCTTGGCTGGAGAGAGCGAGGTCTTGCGCATCGAGCTGGGCCAGCAAGGCGCCGGCATTCACCCGTTGGCCCACCTGCGCCGGGCGTTGCACCAGCTTGCCGCCCACCCGAAAGCCCAGTCGGGACTCGGTGCGCGCGCGCACCTCACCGGCGTACACGGTCTGGGCACCCAGGGCGCTGGCCCCCACCGTCATCAACTTGACAGCCCGGATGGGTTCCGTGGGTACCGGTGCGGGCGAACATGCCGTCAATACGAGCGTGGCGGTCATGAACAGGACAAAATGCGGCGTTTTCATGGCGGTCGGGACGTTGTGAAAAAGGTTGGGCGCAAAAGGCACGCGCCAGCAAGGCTTGTATATTACTGACTGACCGGTTAGTAATCAAAACAAACCGACAAAATTCACCCTGAAAGTCATGACGCAGCCCACGCCCACCGCCCTGCCCCCGGCAGACGACCGCATCCCCGGGCAGGCCGAGGCAACGCCACCGGTGACCCAGGTTGCCCTGGGTGCCTTGGGGCCGGGCGTCGGGCACTACGAAAACTTCCCCGTGGCCTCGTGGTTGTGCCCGCCCAGGCTGCGACCCGCAGTCGCGGCCATCTACCGCTTCGCTCGCACGGCGGACGACATCGCCGACGAAGGTCAGGCCACGGCAACCGCTCGGCTGGCCGATCTGGCGGCCTTTCGACATGAACTTGAGCGGTGCATCGAGCGCGCCGCTGGCGGCGCCGCGTTGCCCACCAGCGAACGCTGGCCGGCGGTGTTCGGGCCGCTGAGCCTGGCCATCGCGCGCCACAACCTCCCGGGCCAGTTGTTGCACGATCTCCTGAGCGCTTTCGAGCAGGACGTGCGCTACACCGAACAGGAACATCGCTACGAAAGTACCGACGAGCTGCTCGGCTACTGCCGCCTCTCGGCCAACCCGGTGGGTCGTCTGCTTCTGCACCTGTACGGCGTGCACGATGCACGATCACTGCAACAAAGCGACCAGATCTGCAGCGCCCTGCAACTCATCAACTTCTGGCAGGACATCAGCCGCGACCTGCCCAACGGACGCTGCTATTTGCCGGCCGACATCTTGCGGCGCCACGGCCTTCGGGTGGCCGACTTTGAACATTCCGGGATCGAAGCCACACCCGATCGGCGGGCCGTGGTCGCCGAGCTGTGCGCCTATGCGCGCGGGCTCATGCAGCTGGGTGCGCCGCTGGCACGGCGCGTACCGGGCCGCGCAGGCTGGGAGCTGCGCCTTGTGGTGCAAGGTGGTTTGCGCATCCTGGACGCCATCGCCGAAATCGACCACCGCAGTTGGCAAACGCGCGTCACATTGCGGCGCAACGACCTCCGGCGCCTGGCCTGGCGCGCGCTGTGGATGTGAAGACCCGCGCGCGCCGGATCGCGCAGGTGACACAGCGTCTGCACGAGTCGCTGAAAAGCCACTGAAGGTTGCGCCCCCCGTACAAGCTCTGGGGTGCTGGACGCAGGCGCTGTGCCATACTGATTTTCCATGGCACAGGCATTCCCTTTCTCCGCGATAGTTGGTCAAGACGAGATGAAAACGGCGATTCTGATCGCCGCCATCGATCCCACCATCGGAGGTGTTCTGGTCCTCGGGGACCGGGGCACCGGCAAGTCCACTGCAGTTCGGGCATTGGCCGCTCTGCTTCCGAAGATGCGGGCTGTGAACGGTTGCCGCTACAGCTGCGATCCGACCGACCCGGCCAGCCGTTGCGCCGACTGCGCCACCTTGCGCGCACCCGACCAGCCACCCCCCAAAACCCACCTCATTCCTGTGCCCGTGGTCGACCTGCCACTGGGCGCCACCGAAGACCGCGTGGTCGGCGCGCTCGATCTGGAGCGCGCACTCTCCCAAGGCGTGAAGGCCTTCGAGCCTGGCTTGCTGGCGCAAGCCAACCGCGGCTTTCTCTACATCGACGAAGTCAACCTGCTGGAAGATCACCTGGTCGACCTGCTCATCGACGTGGCGGCCTCGGGCGAGAACGTGGTGGAGCGCGAAGGCCTCTCGGTGCGCCACCCGGCGCGCTTCGTCCTCGTGGGCAGCGGCAACCCCGAAGAGGGTGAGTTGCGGCCGCAATTGCTCGACCGTTTTGGTCTGTCGGTGGAAGTGAAGACGCCCGAGCTGCTTCAAGAACGCGTGGAGGTGGTGCGCCGGCGCGATGCCTTCGAGCAGAACCGCGAAGCTTTCATCGAGAGCTGGCAAAAGGAAGACGAACGCATCCGCCGCAAGCTTGTGGCAGCGCGCAAGCGACTGCACACCGTTGAGATCACCGACGCAGCGCGCCAGCGCGCTGCTGCGCTGTGCATGGCACTGGGCACCGACGGCCTGCGCGGCGACCTCACGCTGATCCGCGCCGCGCGCGCCATGGCCGCCCTGCAAGGTGACCCCGCCGTGACCGACGCGCACTTCAAGCGGGTGGCCGGGCCCGCGCTGCGTCACCGCCTGCGCCGCAACCCCCTGGACAACGCCGGCTCGACAGCGCGGGTCGATCGCGCCGTCGCCGAACTCATGGGCGCCTGAGTGCGGGCTTCGGGCTCTCCACCGATGCTCGACACCATGGCCTCTCCGACCCCGAACGCCGACGCGGCTCTGGTCGCCGCCCTGCTGGCGGTGGACCCGGCCGGCCTGGGCGGCGTTGCGTTGCGCGCACCTGCCGGCCCCTTGCGCGACGCCTGGTTGTCCCTGCTGCGCGACGGCCTGCCCGCCAACACGCCCATGCACCGCGTGCCCCTGCACGCCACCGATTCGGCCCTGCTGGGCGGACTGGACCTTGCCGCCACCCTCCACGCCGGGCGCCCGGTGGCTCAGCAAGGCTTGCTGGCACGCTGTGACGGCGGTGTGCTGCTGCTGGCCATGGCCGAGCGTGTGGGCGCCGGGGTGGCGTCGCAACTCTCTGCCGTGCTGGACACCCAGGTGGTGGCGCTGGAGCGCGATGGCCTCACGCAA
>JANPKR010000040.1:0-3410 GCA_031426175.1 Hydrogenophaga sp.
AAGGTAATCTATGAAAACTCTCATCTCCGCAATGATCGCCGCATTCATGATGGCTTCCGTCCCCGCATTCGCTGCCAGCCATGCCGGCGGCAAAATGGACGACAAGAAAATGGATTGCATGAAAGACGAAAACAAAGCCAAAGACGAGTGCAAGAAGAAGTAATTCGATCGCGCACGATGAAAGGCCCGCGTCAGCGGGCCTTTTTTTTCGTCGCGATGTCCATGCGCCACTCACAGGTATTCAAACTGTTGAATCCATCACACCGCGGGGCACGTACTGGGTAGGCAGACCACTGCAACCACAACCCAGGAGCACCCCATGAAACTGAAACCCGCATCCATCGCCAGAGGATGTCTGTTGATGGCCGTCGCCGGCGCCGCCATCGCTTCCAGCCACCGTGAAGGCCCGTTCATCACGACAGTGCCCAAGGTGGACGGCACCGATTTCTACATGTTCCGCAGCTACGAAGGCGTGGCCGCCAATGGCACGGGTGGACGTTCCGATTACGTCACGCTGATCGCCAATTACCAGCCGCTGCAAGGCCCCTATGGCGGCCCCAACTATTTCTCGATGGACCCCAACGCGCTGTATGAAATCCATGTGGACAACAACGGCGACGCGAAGGAAGACATCACATTCCAGTTCCGCTTCAAGAACAAGCTCAACAGCGTGGCGGTGCCCATCGGCAACCAGAACGTGCAGATTCCGCTGATCCAGGCGGGAGCCGTGGCCAACGTGAATGACGCCAATCTGAACCTCAACGAGAGTTACAGCCTCACCGTTGTGCGCGGTGACCGCCGCAAGGGCACAGCGCAGACGGTGGCCCCATCGCTGGCCAAACCGGTGGATTACATCGGTCAGAAAACACTGGGCAACCCGGCGGCCTACAAGGCCTATGCCGACCAGCACATCCACACGGTGAACATCCCAGGTTGCAACGTCGCAGCCAAGGTGTTCGTCGGCCAGCGTCAAGAGGGCTTTGCGGTCAACCTCGGTCGCATCTTCGACCTGGTCAATGCACCCACGGCCACTTTGCTCAACCCAATGGCGAAAGACGCCGAAGGCATGGGTGGCAACCACTACATCCAGAAACAAAACATCACCTCCCTGGCGCTGGAAGTGCACAAGAGCTGCCTGACCTCGGGCAGCGAGACAGTCATTGGTGGGTGGACGACGGCCAGTCTGCGTCAGGCGCGCCTGCTCAACGGCGCGCCGCAGTCGGGTCACCAGGCGAGCGAAAAGTCAGGCGGCGCCTGGACGCAGGTCTCGCGCCTGGGCAATCCGCTGGTCAACGAAGTGGTGATCGGTCTGGGTGACAAGGACAAGTTCAACGCTTCTGCACCCAAGGACGATGGCCAGTTCCTGACGTACGTGAGCAACCCGACCCTGCCCGCACTGCTGGGTCTGGTACTCGAAGGCAATGCCGCGGCCGTGGCCCCGACCAACCTGCCACGCACCGACCTGCTCACGACTTTCCTCACCGGCATCACCGGCGTGAACAAGCCTGCCAACCCGACCCCATCGGAAATGCTTCGCCTGAACACCGCCATCAACCCGGTGCCGTTTGCCGATCAAAACCGTCTTGGCGTTGCAGGTGAAGTTTTGCGCGTCGGAGGCACAGCCAATCTGGCGATGGCCAATGACCTTGCAGGGTTCCCCAACGGTCGCCGGCCAAAGGACGACGTGGTCGACATTGCTCTGATTGCCATGGTGGGTGGGTTGTGCGTGATCAACGGCGACAACGACTCACTGAAGCTCAACAGCGTCCCGGGCGTGCCGTCGCTCACCTCCGTGTGCAAGACCTCCAGCGTGCCGCTGGCTGGCCAGTCGGCCAACATCCACGACGCCGTGGACCAGGCGCTGGTGCCGTTCCTGCCTGCGTTCCCCTACCTGAACACGCCCAACCCCGGTGCCGTGAACCTGCCGTGATGCACCACCCCCACAAGGAAACACCATGAGACACCATCTCACGAAATCCCTGCTGGCGGTGGCCGCCGCTGCAGCGCTCGCCGGTTGTGGCGGGGGCGGCGGTGACGACGCCGCGCCCGCCCAACCCGGAGCCACCTCACCCTTCATGGGCACCACCGTGCAGTCGTTGCTGGACTACATGAACCAGCTGATTGCACAGACCAGCGAGACCAGCGAACCCGAGCCGGTCGACGGCACGCCGCTGCCGGTGGATGACACGGTCTGACAGCGGGTCTTCAACGCAACAGGAGCGGGTCGGCGCAGGGATGTGTCGACCCGTTTTCACATGACCAAATGGCTCTTTTCAGCCGTGCTGTGGATCACCTCGGCAGCCCAGGCGCACGAATTCTGGATGCTGCCCGACCGCTTTTCGCCGCCGGTGCAAGGCGAAGTGAGCATCGCTCTGCGCGTGGGCGAAAACTTCAAGGGCGATCCGGTTGGCTTTGGGCGACCCATCACCGAGTCTCTGCGCTGGTTCAGCCGGGGCGGCGAGGTTGCTCTCACGATGCAGCTGCCCGACAACCTGGAACAGGACAGCGTGGCGCTGGCCTTCGATCGGCCCGGTGCCCAATTGATCGTGCTGGACACACGACCCTTCACGGTCACGCTGACGCCCGACACGTTCAACGCCTATCTGCGCGAAGAAGGGCTGGAGCGCGTGATGGCGCAGCGCAAAGCAGCCGGGCAGGACACCCAGCCCGGGCGCGAGCGCTACCGCCGCCATGTGAAGACCTTGCTGGGCGTGGGAGGCCAGAGCGACGCGAGCTTTGGCGTGCGCGCCGGTCAGACGCTGGAGATCGTGCCACTCACCGACCCGCAGCGCCTGCAGCCCGGTGGCGCGCTGGCGCTGCAGGTTCTGTTCAACGGGCAGCCCCTGTCAGGCGCGCTGGTGAAGGTGTGGAACCAGCGCGAAGCACAACTCAACGTGCTGCGCACCCGCACCGATGCCGCGGGCCGAAGCACCACCACGCTGCCCTGGCCCGGTGTGTGGATGGCCAGCGTGGTGCACATGGTGCCCGCCACCGACAACCAGGGCTGGGACTGGGACAGCCACTGGGGCAACCTCACCTTTGAAATGCCGACCCTGACTCCGAGGCGCAAGGGACCGAGATAGCGCGATCAAACGGGCACAAGCTGACGGGTCGATGCCTGTCACTGCTTGCGTTGAACGAACAGGTTGCGCCGTGCATCTTCGGGGTAGGCAAAAGTCACTGCGCCCGCCTTGACCTTGCCCATCACCAACATGTTCTGCGTGATGGCGTCCTTGTCTTCAAGCGTGAAGGGGCGCTCATAGGTGGCCACCACGCCGTAGTACACGCGGGGGATGTTCTCCAATGCGGCCTTCACCACGGGACCGTCGAACTTCCCGTTGCGAATACCGAAGAAGGCGTAGGTCAGCAGGTAGGTCGCGTCGTACCCTTGCGCGGCAGCCATGGGCACG
>JANPKR010000041.1:0-6229 GCA_031426175.1 Hydrogenophaga sp.
GCGGGCTGCGTGGTGATGGAGAAGTCGAGCGAGCGCTCGGCGATGAGGGCCGAGAGATCAAGCGCCACCAGGCGCACCGCGGCTGACCAGTCGTGCACCGGTGTGCTTTTCTCCTGGCGCAGCTGCTCCACCTTGGCCAGCGCAAGCATCTGGTTGGCCAGCTCGGTGGCGCGCTCCACCGTGTGGCCGATCTCGTCGAGCGCCTGGCGCGGCTCCACGTCGCCTCGCTGAGCGGATTGCACCTGCGTCTTGAGCACGGCCAGCGGCGTTCGCAGCTGGTGCGAGGTGTCGCGTACGAAACGCTTCTGGTGCTCCAGCAGGTGCGACAGGCGCAGCATGTGCTGGTTGGTGGCATCCAGCAACGGCAGCAGTTCGCGTGGTGCGCCTTCGATCGGCAAGGGCGACAGGTCGTTCTCGCTGCGTGCGCCCAGCGCATCACTGATGGCGCGCACCGGCCGCGTGGCGCGCTGCACCACGAACACCACCACCAGCGCGATCACCAACACCAGCGCGGCCTGCCGCCAGAGTGTGTCGATCAGGATCTGGCGTGCCAGGGTCTCGCGCAGCTCCAGCGTCTCGGCCACCTGGATGGTGGCCATGCCTTGCTCGTACACGCCCGAGACCGGTTGCAACAGCACCGCCATGCGCACTGGCACCCCCTGGTATTCGTCGTCGTAGAAGTTCACCAGCGCTGCGTAGAGGTTCTTCTGCGGAATGTCGCTGCGTCCCGGTGGCAGGTCATTGAAGCCCGAGACCAGTTCGCCTTGAAGACCGCTCACGCGGTAGAAGATGCGGCTGCGGTTGTCGGCCTCGAAGGCCTCCAAGGCCGAATAGAGCACGGTGGACTCCACCCGCAGTTCGCTGCCGGTGCCGGTCACTCGCAGTTGTTCACCGAGCGATTTGGCGGTGGCCAGCAAGGTGCGGTCGTAGGCGGTGTCGGCGGCGGCCAGCGCCTGGCGGTACAGCACCACCGTGTTGATCAGCAGAAAGGCGAACACCGGCAGCAGGATGCCCAGCAACAAGGTGCGGCGCAGCGAGAGGGCGCGTGACCGTTGGGCCCCTGCAGGCGCAGCCGCTGGCGCCACAACAGCAGCAGGCATCAGCTCTCGGCCTTGAGCAAATACCCCAGACCACGCAGCGTGACCAGTTGCGCGCCGGTGTGGGCGATCTTTTTGCGCAGGCGGTAGGCCACCACTTCAATGGCTTCGGGCTGCACCTGGCTTTCGCCGGGAAACACCAGCTCGAACAGGCGCTCCTTGGCCATGGCGTGCCCGGGCTTGCCGAGCAGGGCCTGCAACAGGGAGAGCTCGCGCGGCGCCAGCTCCATGGGCTGCCCGCCAAAGTACACCGCGCCGCTGTCTTTTTCCATGTGCATGCCGCACCACACAGGCCCTCGACCGGTGTTGCTCGCCGCGTGGTCGGCGTTGCCCGAGCGGCGCACCAGGGCGCGCAGGCGCGCTTCCAGTTCGTCGAGATCAAACGGCTTGGGCAGGTAGTCGTCGGCGCCGGTGTTCAGCCCCAGGATGCGGTCGCCCACCGTGCCGCGCGCGGTCAGGATGATCACCGGTGTTTCCAGGCCCGCGGCGCGCGCCTGGCTCAGCACCTCCAGGCCGTCCAGCCCGGGCAGGCTCAGGTCGAGCAGCACCGCATCGGGCAGGCTGGCCTGCCACAGCGCCAACGCCCGGGCGCCGTCGTCGCAGCTGAGCACCTGCACGCCGCGCCGCTCGAAACTGCGCCGCAGCGTGGTCTGCATGGTGGCGTTGTCTTCGATCAGCAGCAGTTTCATGAACTTCGATTATGGGCACGGGAGAGCGAGCCGAAGCTGCTCAGGGTTTGTCCGGATCTGTTCGACAGCGAACTGACAGCCCCCGAACAGAGCATGGCCGCTCCCATCCACTTCTGAAAGTCAACATGAAAAGAAATGCAATTGCCTTCGCGACATTGGGCTTGATCAGCGGCCTGGCGGCTGCGCAGTCGTCCGTGAACCTGTACGGCGTGGTCGATGTCGCCGTGGAGCGCATCAAGGGTGCGACCTCGCTGACCCGCGTCACCTCGGGGCAGCAGCAAGGCTCTCGCTGGGGGCTGCGCGGCACCGAAGACCTGGGCGGTGGGCTCAAGGCCATGTTCGTGCTGGAAAACGGCTTCAACGCCGATTCAGGCACGCTCGGCCAAGGTGGCCGCCTGTTCGGCCGCCAGGGGTATGTGGGGCTGGGTGGAGGCTGGGGTGCCGTGCGTCTGGGTCGTCAGTACACGCCCATGGACGACATTGCGGGCGTTATCGGAACCAAGACCTACGACGTGCTGAGCGTGGTGCCGATCATCGGCAACGGCGATTACAACCGGGTCGACAACGCCATCACCTACGTGTCGCCCACCGTGGCCAACACGGTGTTCCAGCTGCAGTACAGCCTGGGCGAAGAGCGCGTGAGCACCGACGCGAGCAAGGATTTCGGCAAGCAGATCAGCGCACACGCGCTGTACGCGAACGGCCCGCTGACCGCTGGATTTTCTCTGATGCAGGTGACCGATGCCAACGGTGTGCTGGCCGGCAAACAGGGCAGGGACGCGGTGCTGCTCGCCGGTGCCTACGACTTCGGCAGCTTCAAGCTCTCGGCCTACTACGACGCCGAAGACAAGGCCGCGAAGAAGCTCAAGGTCTATGGCGTGGCCGCGGCCTTCAAGTTTGGCGAGACCACGGTGTCGGTGGGTGCGGCTCAGGCGAAAGACGTGAACGGATCGGCCGCTGCGGCCAGCGACGACGCGAAGCTCTACACCTTGCAGGTCAACCACAACCTGTCCAAGCGCACCGCGCTCTACGGCAACCTCACCGCGGTGTCGAACGACACGGCCGCCGCCCTGGGTTTCAACAGCCCGGTGGCGGGATCGAATTCGAACGGCATCCAGGTCGGATTGCGCCACCGCTTCTGATCCCCGGTCCGGCGATTGAGGGTATTCCCTAGGTCGCCGGACAGCGAATTGACAGGGCTCGGCCGCAAGATACAACCGTCAGATCACACACAGCAGGAGACACCCCATGCGTCGCGACACCTTCCTCAAATCCCTGGCCGCTCTGGCCGCTGCGGGCGCCTTGCCGAACGCCGCCTGGGCCAACGCCAACATCAAGATGATGATTCCCGCCAACCCCGGCGGCGGCTGGGACGGCACCGGCCGTGCGCTGGGCGAAGCCTTGCGCGATGCGGGTGTGGCTTCGTCGGTCACGTTCGAAAACAAGGGCGGTGCCGCTGGCGCCATTGGTCTCGCCCAGTTCTACAACGCCAGCAAGGGCGACCCGAACGCACTGATGGTGATGGGCGCCGTCATGCTGGGCGGCATCATCACCGGCAAGCCACCGGTCTCGGTCACCCAGCTCACACCCATTGCGCGCCTGACCACCGAATACAACGTGTTCGTGCTGCCGTCCAACTCGCCCTACAAGACCATGAAGGACGTGGTCGAGCAGCTCAAGAAGGACCCCGGCAGCATCAAGTGGGGCGGCGGTTCGCGCGGCGCAACCGAGCACATCGCGGCAGCGCAGATCGCGCAGTCGGTCGGTGTGCCGGCGGCCAAGATCAACTACGTGCCGTTCCGCGGCGGCGGTGAAGCCGTGGCCGCCATCCTGGGTGGCAACGTTACCGTGGGCGGCAGCGGCTTCAGCGAGTTCCAGCAGTACATCGAGAGCGGCAAGATGCGCGCGATCGCCGTGACCTCGGGGCAGCGCGTCAAGGGCATCGACGTGCCCACGCTGAAAGAGCAGGGCATCGACGTGGAGATTGGCAACTGGCGCGGTGTTTACGGCGCGCCCGGTATCACCCCGGCGCAGCGCGATGCACTCACCGCCATGGTGGTGAAGGCCACGCAGAGCAAGGCCTGGGCTGCGGCCATGGAGAAGAACAACTGGACGCCTGCGCTGCTGACCGGCAAGGCCTTCGAAGAATTCGTGGATCGCGATTTCTCCTCGCTGCGCGCGACCATGGTTCGCGCTGGCATGGTCTGAGCCCGCGATGAGCTCTTCGCCCCCCACGCCGACTGGCCCCAACCACCGAGCAGGCCAGCTGGCCATGGGCATCGGCGCGCTGATCGTGGCCGCCGTGCTTGCGTGGGGTGCGCTGGCCATTCCGTCTGACGCGGGCTATGCCGGCGTTGGTCCCAATTTCCTGCCCTGGGTGATCAGCGCGGCACTGGGCCTGTGTGGCGTGATGCTGATCCGCGAAGTGCTCACCGGCGGATATCGCCAGATGGAAGAGCCCTCAGGCTCGGCGCGCGGCGACTGGCGCGCGCTGGCCTGGGTGTCGGCCGGGGTGCTGCTCAACGCTTCGCTGATCACCACCATCGGTTTCATCCTGAGCTGCTCGCTGTGTTTTGCGCTCGCGGTGCGTGGCCTTCGCGCGAGTGAGGGCAAGCCCATCGGCGATGTGCGCCAGACCCTCAAGGACGTGGCCATCGGCATCGCCATCTCGGCGCCGGTGTTCTGGCTCTTCACCAAACTGCTCGCGGTGAACCTGCCGGGCATCACGGCCTCGGGCTGGATTTGAACGCCAAGGCTGCAACGACATGATGGACACCCTCGCCCAACTGCTGGGTGGCTTTGCCACCGCCGGCACGCCCATCAACCTGCTGTGGGCCTTTGCCGGCTGCGCGCTGGGTACGGCCATCGGCGTGCTGCCCGGCCTGGGCCCGGCCGTGACCGTGGCCATGCTGCTGCCCATCACCGGCCAGGTGGAGCCCACCGCTTCAATGATCTTCTTCGCCGGTATTTACTACGGCGCCATGTATGGCGGATCGACCACGTCGATCCTGCTGAACACGCCGGGTGAGACCGGCACCATGGTCACGGCACTCGAAGGCTTCAAGATGGCCAAGAGCGGGCGCGCCGGTGCAGCCCTGGCCAGCGCGGCCATCGGCTCGTTTGTGGCGGGCACCATCGCCACCATCCTGGTCACGCTGTTCGCGCCCATGCTGGCGCAGTTTGCGGTGCAGCTCGGCCCGCCCGAGTATTTCTGCCTGATGCTGCTGGCCTTCACCACGGTGAGCGCGGTGCTCGGGCAGAGCACCTTGCGTGGTCTCACGGCGCTCTTCTTCGGTCTGGCGCTGGGCCTTATCGGCATCGACCAGATCACCGCGCAGGTGCGCTACACCGCCGGTGTGCTTGAGTTCATGGACGGCATCGAGGTGGTGCTGGTGGCGGTGGGTTTGTTTGCCGTGGCCGAGGCGCTTTACAACGCGCTGTTTGAGGGCCGCAGCCCGGCCTTCATGAACAAGATGACCCGCGCCCACATGACGCGCGGCGAGTGGCGACGTTCGTGGCCAGCGTGGCTGCGCGGCACGGCCATCGGCTTTCCGTTCGGCACCATCCCGGCCGGCGGCACCGAGATCCCCACCTTCCTGAGCTACGCCACCGAGCGCAAGCTGGCCAGCCCCGAGCACAAGGCCGAGTTCGGCACGGTGGGTGCCATCGAGGGCGTGGCCGGGCCCGAGGCGGCCAACAACGCCGCGGTGACCGGCACGCTGGTGCCACTGCTCACGCTGGGCATTCCCACGTCGGTGACAGCGGCCATTTTGTTGAGCGCTCTGCAGAACTACGGCATCAACGCCGGGCCGCAGCTGTTCCAGACCTCGTCCGCGCTGGTGTGGGCGCTGATCGCGTCGCTCTACATCGGCAACGTGATGCTGCTGGTGCTCAACCTGCCGATGGTGGGTCTGTGGGTCAAGCTCTTGAAGATCCCGCGCCCGCAGCTGTATGCCGGCATCCTGATCTTTGCCACGGTGGGTGTGTACGGCATGCGCCAGAGTTCGTTTGACTTGTTCCTGATGTACGGCCTGGGGCTGCTGGGTGTGGTGATGCGGCGCTACGACTTCCCCACGGCGCCGGTGATCGTGGGCCTGATCCTGGGCCCGATGGCCGAGGCGCAGATGCGCAATGCGCTGTCCATCGGCGAGGGCAACTGGATGGTGTTTCTGGAGCGTCCGATGTCGGCCACCTTGCTGGCGGTGGTGGTGTTGGTGTTGCTGGTGCCTCGGTTGTTGGCGCGGCGGGTTGCTGTGTAGGGGGTTACACCTCGCGGGCTCGTGAGCGCATGGCGCTCTGCTCCGCGGCTGTCCCCCGGCGGCTGGTGCCGCCTCCTCCTTTATGCCGCTGCGCAAAGCGCCATGCGCTCACGAGCTGAAGTGATGTGGGCACGCCATCCTGACGAGTGCCAACGAGGTCATCGGCGGCCATGGGGCACGGCGC
>JANPKR010000042.1:0-3478 GCA_031426175.1 Hydrogenophaga sp.
CACCTATCCGCCCGAGCCGATCAAGGGCCGAATCCTCGCCGGGATGGGCGTCCCCGACCTGCGCGGCGGGCTCGGCACCGCGACCTTCTACACGACCGAGGCGGACGTGTCGACGTGAGGCGGAGAACGTGGTGAGCGCCAGGCGCGAGGCGGCCTCCTTGAGCCGGTAGCTCTTGCCCTCGAACTCCAGCATCGCGCAGCGGTGCATGAGGCGATCCAGGATGGTGCTGGCCATGGTGGCGTCGCCGAGGTATTTGCCCCAGTCCTGCACCACGCGGTTGGACGTGATGAGAACAGCGCGGCGCAGCTTGTAGCGCTGGTGCACGATGGCCTGTAGGACTTCAGCGGCATGCTCGCTGATGCGTCTGGCCAGGAACAGGTCATCGAGGACGAGCAGGTCCGGCGCGACCCAGTCCTTGAGCAGCTCGGTGCGCTCTGCCGTAGTGGCCAGCGCGTAACGGGCGAACTCGGTGTCGGCTTCCAGGTAACGCACGTCATAGCCCTGCAGCGTGGCCTGGTAGGCCACGGCCTGGGCCACATGGCTCTTGCCGGTGCCCGGCTTGCCGATGATCAGCGCGTTGGCCCCCTCGCCGATGAACTTCAGGGTGTGCAACTCGAAGCAGGCGCTGCGCGGCAGCTTCGGGTTGAAACGCCAGTCGAAGTCAGCCAGCGAGGGGCGCTCATCCAGACCCGAGCGCTTGAAGCGGCGCTCGGTCAGGCGAGAGCGCCGGCGGTCCAGCTCGTCTTGCAGCATGGCGGCGAAGGTCTCCAGGAAAGGCTGCTGGGCGGCCTGGGCCTGCATCACGCGGGTGGACAGAGTCTCGGCGATGCCGGACAGACGCAGCTCGCGCAGCGCGCGTTCGATCTCGATCATGTTCATGACTGGGTGCTCTCAGAGGTTTGGGTGGCCGTGGTGGCTGCGGTGGCAGCGCTGGCGGTGGCGACGTGGGCGAACAAATCGCCGTATTCCTCGGCACTGCGGATGAGCGCGTGCTGCTGGGTCAGCGTTGAAGGCGACGCCGACGGTGTTGGGGTGGCAGCCTCCAGGGCAGCCAAGGCATCGGCCACCAGACGCTCGGTCAGCGCCTTGACGTGGCGGTAGCTGTGCACACCTTGTTCCATGGCGGCGGCGCAGGCCGCGTCAATGAACCGGTGCGGGTAGCGCCGCGCCAAATTGACGATGCCCCAGAGCTTGCGCTGGCCCACACGGCCCTCGATGGCAAACAGCATCTCGCACAGCCGGGCCGCCTGAGGGCCGATGGAACGGGCTTGGCTGAGGATGAAGCGGGTCTCGCGCGAGGGGTTGAACACCCGCTCGGCCATGGGCAGCACCACGGTGCCAGGCCGATCCACCCGGGCGTGGGTGCGCAGCAAAGCCTGGGTGCGCAGATCCCGGATCTCGATACGCCGCTCGAAGATCCGCACCAGCACTTTGGAGCCAATGGGCGCAGGGCGCGCGGCGTAGCTGCTGTGCTCCAGACGAATGCAGCTGTCATCGCAGACCGTGCGCTGCACCTCGGTGAAGTACGACATGCCGGTGATGGGCAGCGGCTGCAGGTGCGCGCGCTCCTCCTCGAACATGGCCTGCACCTGACGGCGCTCGGCACCGTGAATGCGCGAGGCTGCCCACTTGACCTCCCAGTGTTCCAGGAAGGCGTTCTGCTCCTCGATGCTCTCGAAGCGCCGGCCCTTGAGGGCAGTTGCCTGGGTGTGGCCAATGGCGTGCTCCACCGTCCCCTTGCGATTGGGGTCTCGTACCCGAGCCGGGTCGGCCACCACCTCGTAGTGGGCCAGCATGGCGGCGTAGACCGGGTTGAGATCGGGCTCGTACAGGGCGGGCTTCAAGACGCCTTCCTTCAGATTGTCCAGCACCACATAGCGGGCAGAGCCACCGAAGTAGCGCCAGGCTTGCTCGTGCAGCTCGGCCCACATCTGCTGGCCGGAATTCCAGACCACGCGGCGGAAGCTTCGCCGCGAGTAACGCAGCGTGGCCACGAACAGGCGGGGTTTGCGCCAGCGCTCGGTGCCGGGCACCCGGGTGGGCGCGCCCTCGCCGTAGTCGACCTGCATCTCTTCGCCGGGGGCAAACGAAAGGCGGTCGAACTGCTCGGGCTCCTTGTGCCGGAGCTGGGCGACGAAGCGTTTGACGGAGTTGTAGGCGCCATCGAAGCTATGCAGGTCCACCAGGTCCTGGTAGATGGCGGTGGCGTTACGGCCCAGGCGCAACTGCGCGTCGATGAAGCTGCGGTGCGGCTCGCACTTGGAGATGGCCACCGGCGGGGACACCGGCAGATCAGTCGGTGGCCGGGGTGGAGCAGTTTGACTGGAAGGGTCGCTGGCCACCCCGGTGCAGTTTGCGGGGTCGGCGGCAAAGCGCTGCTGATACGAGCGGATGGTGTGGCGCGAGATGCCAGTGATACGTTCGATCTCGCGCTGGGTGGCGCCGCCTTTGAGCAGCGTCCAGATGGTGGTTTGTAGATGTGGCTTCAAGACGTTCAACCTCGGGCTCCCTCGGAATAAGGGAGCAAAAGTAACGTCCTGCCTGTCGGGCCTCACGGTGCCCGACGCAATGGACTCAATGCGTCAGATCACCGCAGCCAGGGTGGAGCAGTTTGGGTGGCCATAAGTGGAGCACTTTGAGTGGCCGCCGGGGGTGGATGGGGCTCGTGCCTCGCCAGCACTCAACCGGCGGGAAAGCAAGGCTGCTGGGAATCAGCAAGCGCGGCGATACCTACCTTCGGACGCTTCTGATCCATGGCGCACGATCAGCAATTCTGGCCGCCCAGCGTAAAGCCTTGAAGGAGGACAGCTGGTTGGGGAAATTGCTGCTGCGACGGAATCCCAACGTTGCGGCGGTGGCACTTGCCAACAAAAATGCCCGTGTTGTATGGGCCCTGCTTGCGAAGGATCGAACGTATCGCATCGAGCCCACCACGATGGCTGCCGGAGCATGAGGCTCTGAAAAACGTCGGGAAGACAGCAACGTTGAGGAGAAACTGAACCACCGATTGCTCAGGCAATCACGACATGATGGCAAGACAGGTCAGACCGTGGTTGGTCAAACCCGAGAAGTGCCACGCACCCTTGAGTGCATACCAGTGATGGGGACCCAACCAGCGAATTCCATCAGGGACCGCAAGCACTGCTTGCAAATGAAGTCCGGATGCATGGCTGCAATCGTTACCTTCAAGTCATCATGAACTGAGAGCTTGGCAAACCGGGGGCGTCCATGCATGGCACTTCGGGATAAAGGCGCACATTGGCGTGGACGCCGATTCGGGCCTGGTGCACACGGTGGTGGGCACAGCGGCCAACGTCAACGACGTGACGCAGGCCAGCGTGCTGGTGCACGGCGAAGAGAGTGATGTGTTCGCCGATGCGGGCTACCAGGGCGTGGCCAAGCGCGAAGAGACGCAAGACATCAAGGTCAACTGGCATGTGGCCATGCGCCCGGGCAAGCGCCGGGTGCTGGACAAGA
>JANPKR010000043.1:0-9339 GCA_031426175.1 Hydrogenophaga sp.
GATCTTGCGCATGTTCTCGATGGCCGCTGCGTCCCGGAACAACACGCCGTGTGTGGCGCCGCGACCGGTGGCGACCATGATGGACATGGGTGTGGCCAGGCCCAACGCGCAGGGACAGGCAATGATCAGCACGGCCACCGCATTGATCAGGCCGAACACCCAACTTGGCTCGGGACCGAACAGACCCCAGCCGAAGAAGGTCAACAAGGCAATGCCCACCACAGCGAGGACGAAGTAACCCGCCACCACGTCGGCCATGCGCTGCATCGGCGCTTTGGAACGCTGGGCCTGGGCCACCATCTGCACGATCTGCGACAGCATGGTGGACGCGCCGACGCGCTCCGACCGCATCACCAGCGCGCCGCTGGTATTGAGCGTGGCGCCGATCACTTTGTCGCCCACGCGTTTGGTGACTGGCATCGGCTCGCCAGTGAGCATGGATTCATCGATTGAACTGCCCCCCTCCGTCACCTCGCCGTCCACCGGCACTTTTTCGCCTGGGCGCACACGCAGCAAGTCGCCCACATGCACATGGGTCAGTGGCACATCCTCTTCCGTGCCGTCTTCCCGGATGCGCCGGGCGGTTTTTGGCGCCAGACGAAGCAACGACTTGATGGCCGCCGAGGTCTGAGAACGGGCCTTGAGTTCGAGCACCTGACCCAGCAGCGTCAGCGAGATGATCACGGCGGCGGCTTCAAAGTAAACGGCGACGCGGCCCATGGAGATGAACGAGTCCGGGAACACCTGCGGCGTGATCGTGGCAACCACGCTGTAGACGAAAGCAGCACCCGTGCCCAGGCCAATCAAGGTCCACATGTTGGGACTGCGGTTCACAACGGACTGCCAGCCGCGCGAAAAGAATGGCCAGCCCGCCCATAGAACAATGGGGACCGACAGCACCAGTTCGATCCAGGTCTGGGTCGTGGATTCAAACCACTGCAGCCGATGACCAAACATGGCCAAGACAGTGACCACCACGGTCAGCGGAAGCGTCCACCAGAAGCGGCGCTGGAAATCGCGCAACTCGGGGTTGTCATCGTCCTCAAGGTCAGGCAGCAAGGGCTCGAGCGTCATGCCGCACTTGGGACAGTTGCCCGGATGGTCCTGGCGAATCTCAGGGTGCATCGGACAGGTGTAGATCGCGCCGGCCACCGCTGAAGTGGTCTCTGCGGGTGGCTCGGGCGCGAGGTATTGAAGCGGGTTCGCAGCGAACTTGCCTTGGCACTTGGCACTGCAGAAATAGAAGGTGCGGCCCTCGTGGGTCAACATGTGACCAGACTGCGCAGTGACGGTCATGCCACACACGGGGTCCTTCAGGTCCTTTGGTGAGGCCGATTCGGACAGCGCACTGCTGCCGTCATGTTGGTGTGCATTCATGTTGATCCGCCTATTTCCTGTCGATGTGGGTACGCCCGGAGTCCTGCGAATGGCTGCCGTGCACCTCGTGGCCGTTCCCGTGCATCAAGTGCATCAGCGGACAAGCGAGCAGCAGCAGATAGGGCCAGTAACCCAGGACATGACCCCAGTGTTCTCGCAGCAGATAGAAACCGGCGATCAAGGCGGCCGTTGCCAGCGCCATGCCTGCCGGGCGGCGCCAGAACGATGGCGCGGGGGAGTCGTTGTCAGGTTGGTTCATCGAATCACTCTTTCAGAGTTGCCAGCGAAAGGTTCGGGAAGCGGATTCGCCCGGCCGGTCGATCCGGAGTTCGATCGCACCGGGGCGCGGCGCCGGCACATCGAAGACCAGCACGCCTTCGCGGTGGTGGCCTCCCGGTGGCGCGCCCAGCCAGCCCGTGGGCTTGAACGTCCGCCCGTCGTCGGTCGTCAAGGTGGCGCTTTGAGCCAGGTCATCACTCAGGTCGGCACTGTGCGTGTCCAGCACGACATCGAATTCCCACTGGCTGCCCGGCAATCCGATCGACTTCGCGGTCACCTTGACCGTCACCCCCCGCTCGTTGGACGACTGTGCGGCAGTGGTGGCAGGGCTTGTTTGGGCCCATGCGACCCAAGGCGCCGCGACCATCAACAGTCCGGCCAATCCCATGGACGCCACCAACCACAAGCGCCGGCCCGTCGCGTCGACTTTTTCATGAACCATGGTGCGCTCCTTGAGCAAAAGATCATTTCTCATGTCAGTCAGCGGCAACCGCACCCCCTCGTACCGCCGCTGTGACAGCCCGCGTTTTTAGGCTGCGATGCAGCACTGGAAATGGACGGATCTGTGACCAGCCTCGCGGGGTATCCCGCACCCGCCAAGGCCGCAACCAGCGAATCTCCGCCTTGCACCAACTCACCGCTTACCTTGACACGGCCAGATGGGAGATCGACCTCCACCGCGCTGACACCTGGAAGCGGCTGCAACGCCTGTGTGACGCGTTTGACGCATGAGCCACAGCTCATGCCCTCGACTTGCAAATCTATCGTGCTCATACATCAATCTCCTGAGTCAGGCCTTCACCGTGTAACGCAGCATCATTCCCGCTTCGGCGTGTTCAAGCGTGTGACAGTGATAGACATAGTCCTGATCGCCCGCGTGTGGGTGGGCGAAGTCGATGGCGACCCGCACCGATTCGCCAGGCCACACGTGCACGGTGTCGAGGACGCCTTGGTCCTGCGGCAGCAGGCCCCTCGCGCCGGCCAGCTCGCGCACAAGCGTTGGGCTGCCCAGGCGCTCGATCACCCGGAACGAAAAGCCGTGAAGGTGCATGGGATGGGGCATGCTGCGCTCGGCGTTTTCGATCAGCCAGGTTTCGCGGGCACCGCGCTGCACACTCAGCGCCGCCACATTCGGATCAAAGACCCCGCCGTTGATCGTCCAGTTGCCCTTGCCGTTGTGCCCGAGCTGCATGCGCCGCGGCGGATTCGCAGGCGCGGTGGCAGCGGACAGGCTGGACAGCACCGTGGGCATGCGGCGCTCGTACTTGGCTGAAGGTTTCAGGTCGATGCGCATCAGCGCGCGCGCGTCCCCCTCCATGGCCATCGGGGTGGACAGTTCTGCCGCGGGCGTCGCGCCGCGTTGTCCGTGATCCATGCCGGCCATAGGTGGCGCAGCAGGGCTCGCGTGGCCCATGTCATGGCCCCCCTCAGCGTGCATCGGGTCGAAGGAGAGCGAGGCCAGCGTTACAGGCAGACCAGGATCGGCCTCACGCAGGTCCACCAGCACGTCCAGCCGCTGGCCGGGGGATATGAAGGTCTGATCGATGCGCAGCGGCTGAGCCAGCAATCCACCATCGGTACCCGCCAGAAAGAAACCCAGGCGGCGCCCGCCCTGGACGAAGGCCAGCCGGTAGCTTCGCGCGTTGCTGCCGTTGAGGATGCGGAAGCGGATGATGCGGCGCCCGGCCTGGATGAATGGTCGCTCCGTCAGGTTGACCAGCAATCGATCACCCACCCAGCCACCAAAAGATTGGGCTGCGGTGGGTGCGTACCGCAACCGCCCCTGTGCGTCGAACTCTCGGTCCTGCAGCACCAGGGGGATTTCGGTGTCGCCCAGGGCCAGGTCCAGCTCCTTGCGCAGCGCCAGCTCGTCGTCATCCTCCACAAACAACAGGCTGGCCAGACCGTGGTAGGCCTGCTCCGGTATGTAACCGTGCGCATGGGGGTGGTACCAGTACATGGACGAGCGGTCGCGCAGGGTGAAGGCGTAGTCCATGCTGCGCCCGGGGGGCACCACGTTGAGCCCGTTGCCGTCGTTGCGCGAATCCACGCTCAGGCCGTGCCAGTGGATGACCGTAGGTTGATCAATGCGGTTGATCAGTCGCACGCGCATCTCGTCGCCGCGGCGGGCCAGGAGCGCCGGGTTCAGGAACTTCTTGCCACCCGACTCAACGGCATAGGCCAGGATGGGTGTGCGCCGACCGGGGAGCACCTCGATTTCGCTGCGCACCACATGCACCTCCCGGAACTCAGACGCCGGGAGCACACCGAAGAGGCCGCTGCTGCCCGGCAACCGAAGAGGGTTGGCGAAGCCAGTCGCCTCTTTTTCAATCCCGGTGATCTCTTCGGTCATGGCTCCAGACGCGCCGGGGGTTGCAGCCAGAACGCCCGGAACAGAACCGGCCGCGCTCAACGCGCCCATGCTGCCGAGGAAGTGCCGTCGCGTGAACTTGGACATCTCAGAACTCCTGTGGTTGGTTGGAAACTGAACTCAGCCGCAAACACCGCGAGCTGCGATGGCCTGTCACTTGCCGGCGGGAGGCATGGCGGCACCCGGCACGCGCTGCATCATCATTTCCATCATGGTCTGCATCATGTCCATTCGCATCTCCATCATCTGCTGCTGCTTGGCCGGGTCCATGGGCATGTTCCTCATTCCCGCCATGCCCGGCATTTCGTGCATACCCCCCATGCCCTTCATGCCGCTCATCATCGCCATGCCCTGGTGCATGACCTTCATGTGCTCGTCCATCAGTGCCTGCCGCTCCGCGGGCGTCTTGGCGCTCATCATCTTGTCGCGCATGACCTGCATGCGATCGTGCATGGCAGAAGGTGCCGCAGCGACACGCTCGTCAGCGCTTGCCGCCGACATGGGGCCCGCACCCGGTGTTTTCGGATTCGCGCATGCCGTCAGGAGGACAGCGGTGGAAAGCGCAAGGATGGCGTTGATTGTTTTCATGGTGATCTCCTGTGGATGAATTTGGGAGTCGCCGGGGCGGCAACAAGATGGCCGAGGCCTGGAAGGGGGGCGGGCCACTGGGGCCGGCCAGAGCGCAGGTGCGCTGATCGCGGTGGCCCGCGATGCGTCCTAAAGCGTCAAGCGATGGGGTCGCACAGCGATGGGCAAGGCCACGTGCGCGGGTCGGTGGGCGAGCACCGGGAGTCGAACGACGGTTGGTGTGGCCACGGAAGGCGCCCATGCCCGATGCAGCATGCCCACCGGGCTGCCATCGGCGATAGGCTGATCCACCTTGGTGATGGCCAGCGAGGCTTCATCGCAAAACTTCAAGCATCCGGCATCGCCGGAGTCGGTTTGTTCGCCATGATGAGTTTGGGCGACGGGTACGTCCTGCGGCATCGCCGTGAACGAAGAGCGACTGCCTTCGCTCGGTTCGTTCAGAAGGCACGCATTGGCCACACCTGCGCTCAACGCAAACAACCACACCGCCAGGATCATCCAGGTGGCATGGCGCAGCGAGCGGCGATACAGATGCATATCAGTCAGGTGAACAGTGGCAACGATCCAAGGCTAACCCTGGGCGCTTGAACTGCCTTGACGCAGATCAAGAAAGCAGGTCAAGGCACGATCCCAAGTCGAACCAGTGTGCGACTGGGCTCTACGTCGGTCGGTTCGTCACCGAACAGACCAGCTCGCTGCCATGGCAGTGACGGCATGTCCCCTCAGTGAGCGTCATGGTGAACGTGAACGCCGCGCATCCAGGCCATGAGGTCGATGGGGCTGGAAGTGCTGGCGCCTGACACCTCGGCCTTGGCTCGGGATTTCTTGAGCTGGGGCTTTTGTTGGGGCTGGTGCTGAGCAAGGCTGCCGCGCGAGAGTTTGTCCAGGATGGCGCAGTGAGGCTGGTCATTCCCGTGGCAGGCCTTCACCAGCACCGAAAGCCCGTCCATCATCTGCTCGATTTCGCGGCGCTTTTCTTCCAGGTCGGCCAGGTGGCGTTGCGCCACTGCCTTCACTTCGCGGCTCGTGCGCTGTGAATCGCTCCACAGGCCGATGAGCTCGGCGATCTGTGCCACCGAAAACCCGAGGTGGCGCGACTGGCGGACGAATCGCAGTACCGAGACTTCACGATCACCATACAGACGGTAACCCGCATCGCTGCGCTCTGCCTCAGGCAGCAGGCCGATCTGTTCGTAATGCCGAATCATCTTCGCTGAGACGCCTGCGGCGGCCGCCGCTTCGCCAATGTTCATCACAGTGGTCATGGTGCGCTCCGGGGTTTGAATGACTCCAACGGTCGAAGGATGTAGCTTGTCATGGTGGGAAGGTCAAGGCCCTCACGGGAGAGCCCTGAGGAGCGGGGTTCAAAGGGTTGGATAGCCAGCGTCAGCCAGCGCTTCGATCAAAGTATCGCGGTCTTCACCGCTTTTCACAGTGATCAGACGTCGCGGAAGATCGACCTGTATCTCGCATGCTGGATCAACCAGTTTCAGGGTGACGTTCACCTTGGAAGCGCAGTGGCCGCAGGTCATGTCGGGGAGGTGGAATTCGTGCATGGATGACTCCGTAAGAGGGTTGAGGGAACCTGCACTGTGGGTATTGCCACGGTGGCAATGTCAAGTCGCATCTGCCGTTGCGCTTGCCACCGTGGCAAGGCCAACCATTCGCTCCACCCTCAACCCTTGGAGTGCCTCATGAACACCGCCACCTTGTCGCTCATCGAGCATCAGTTTCCCATCGAAGGCATGACCTGCGCCTCTTGTGTGGGCCGCGTCGAAAAGGCCTTGAAAGCCGTTGCCGGCGTAAAGGAAGTCAGCGTCAACCTGGCCACCGAACGGGCCACGGTGAACGCCGTTGCTTCCACTCTGCCTGCCAGCCTGGTGGCTGCGGTGCAAAAGGCTGGCTACAGCGTGGGCAAGGAACCCAGCGTGGATCAGGGGGCACAGCCCACAAGAAGCAAAGGCGAGCCCTGGTGGCCTGTCGCGCTCGCCGCTTTGCTGTCGCTACCCTTGGTGCTGCCCATGATTGCCATGCTGTTCGGCTCTGACTGGACGATCAATGGCTGGTTGCAGCTCGCGCTGGCCACGCCCGTTCAGTTCTGGCTGGGCGCGCGCTTCTACCGCGCGGGCTGGAAGGCCGTGCGTGCAGGTGCCGGCAACATGGACCTGTTGGTGGCCCTGGGTACCAGCGCCGGATACGGACTGAGTGTGTATCTGCTGTTCAAGCACGCCGAACACGGCATGCCGCACCTGTACTTTGAAGCATCAGCAGTGATCATCACGCTGGTGCTGCTGGGCAAATGGCTGGAGTCACGCGCCAAACGCCAGACCACGGCCGCCATCGCCGCCCTCAATGCGCTCAAGCCCGAGGTGGCGCGCGTGCGCATGCCCTATGGCGATGTAGACGTCGCCATTTCACAGGTGAAGGTCGGGGACATCGTCGTGGTCCGCCCGGGTGAGCGCATCGCTGTGGACGGTGTCATCACCATCGGCTCCAGCCAGGTGGACGAATCGCTGATCACGGGCGAGAGCCTGCCGGTGGCGAAACACGCGGGCGACAAGGTCACCGGCGGTGCTGTGAATGCCGAGGGCTTGCTGCTGGTGGAGACCACTGCGGTGGGTGCCGAGTCCACGCTCTCGCGTATCGTGCGCATGGTCGAGTCGGCCCAGGCGAAGAAGGCGCCGATCCAGCGCATCGTTGACCGCGTGAGTGCCGTCTTTGTGCCCGTGGTGCTGCTGATCGCCGCGCTCACCCTGTTGGGCTGGGGCCTGGCCACCGGCAACTGGGAGCAGGCCATCCTGAATGCGGTGGCGGTGCTGGTGATTGCCTGTCCGTGTGCGCTGGGCCTGGCCACGCCCACCGCCATCATGGCTGGCACCGGGGTGGCTGCGCGCCAGGGCATCCTGATCAAGGACGCCGAAGCACTGGAGGTCGCGCACCGCATCGACACCGTCGCGTTCGACAAGACGGGCACGCTCACCGAAGGCAAGCCGACGTTGGTCGCGGCGCTGGCCGCACCTGGTCACGAGGAGCAGTTGCTGTCCTGGAGTGCCGCCATCCAGGCGGGTAGCGAGCACCCGCTGGCACGCGCAGTGATGAACGCCGCTGAAGAGGCCGGCCTTGAGCTGCTCTCAGCCGCCAAGGTGAGCGCTGTGCCCGGGCGCGGTATGTCGGCTGAAGTGCAGGGTCGTGCCTTGCGTCTCGGAAGCCCGCGTTTCATGCAGGAGCTGGGCGTGGACACATCGGCGCTGGCCGAGCCAGCGCGCCGGCTTGAAGACGAAGGACGCACGGTGTCCTGGCTTGCCGACGTGACGAACGCACCAGCGCTGGTGGGCATGCTGGCCTTTGGCGATGCCCCCAAGGCCAGCGCCATCACAGCCATTCAGAGCCTGCAGGCTTTGGGCATTCGCACCGTGATGGTCACCGGCGACAACCGGGGCAGCGCGCGGTCGGTGGGGCGTGTGCTGGGTATCGACCACATCGAAGCCGAGGTGTTGCCCGCAGACAAGGCGGCCATCGTGAACCGGCTCAAGGAGGGTGGCCGCTCGGTGGCGATGGTGGGCGATGGGATCAACGATGCCCCTGCGCTGGCCTCGGCCGACGTGGGCATTGCCATGTCCACTGGCACCGACGTGGCCATGCACGCCGCCGGGATCACCCTGATGCGGGGCGACCCCGCGCTGGTGGCCGACGCGATCGACATCTCGCGCCGCACCTACCGCAAGATCCGCCAGAACCTTTTCTGGGCCTTTGCCTACAACGTGATTGGCATCCCGCTGGCGGTGGCTGGCCTGCTCAACCCGGTGGTGGCCGGTGCAGCCATGGCGCTGAGCAGCGTGAGCGTAGTGAGCAATGCGTTGCTGCTGCGGAGTTGGAAACGCAGAGGGTGAGCCCAGAGCGCGTGTGCGAGGTGGGCGCTGCGACATGAGTCGCAGCGCCCTGCATTCACTTCATTCTCTTGATGTCTGTGTAGTCACCGCGCGCGCGCAAGATGACCTTGACGTTGGCCTGACCCCGGTTGCGCCAGTACCAGCCGTGATTGCCCGTGAACGCCGCCTCCAGCACGCCTTCATCAGAAGCCACTCCACGACCTTTCTCGTAGCTGATCGACTTGCCCGGCGCATCGCCGTGGGTGTCGAAGTTGACCTCTCCACCTTCGACGATCCACGAATATTGCGCTTTGGCGCCTTGGACCATCTTCAGCTTGATCTCCGTGCCCTCGCCTGGCGTCAGCGTGACGGGCATCTCGTTGCGCCACTCGATTTTGGGCGCAGCAGCCACAGCAACGGGTGCTGGTGGTTGTGCCACCTTGGCTGAGGCCATGCCTGGCGTTGCCTCGCCTGTCTGCGACGGTGCTGCGGAGGCGGTGGCAGCAGCAGCATCGGCCGCAGCCTCTGCCGCCAGTTGCTGCTTGACCTCACCCATCTCGGTCATGCGCAAGACCCGGCCGATGCCGGTGGGATCGACGCCGTATTCAGCCGGCAGCACGACGGCCACCAGAAGAACCACGGCAGCCACGGCCGCCAGGATGGTGGAGCGCAGCAACTGCTTCGAAGAAGGCAGCTCGACGCGTGTGGGGGAATCGCTGTTGTACATGTTGAATGTTCCTTGGGTGTTCACGACACGAAGTAGCCGGTGAGCTGCATGCCCACCAGAATGAAGCCCGCGCTCATCATGGCGACGTTGGCGGTGTAGGCGTTGCGAATGAAGCTGGGCGTGCGGCG
>JANPKR010000044.1:0-2511 GCA_031426175.1 Hydrogenophaga sp.
TCTCGGTGGTGCGCGAGTTCTGCGGCCACGGCATCGGTCAGAAGTTTCACGAAGACCCCCAGGTGCTGCACTACGGCCGTCCGGGAACGCTCGAAGAGCTCAAGCCCGGCATGACCTTCACCATCGAGCCCATGATCAACGCCGGCAAACGCGATATCAAGGAAGCCGGCGACGGCTGGACCATCGTCACGCGCGACCGTTCGCTCTCGGCCCAGTGGGAACACACCGTGCTGGTCACCGAGACCGGCTACGAAGTGCTCACGCTCTCGGCCGGCAGTCTGGCGCCGCCGGCTTTTGTGACGCCGGCCGCCGCTGTGGCCGCCTGAACCCATGGACGCCCCACTGGCGCCAGCGGGCGACATCGGCGCGCTGCGCCAGCGTTATCGCGACGACAAGACCGCCCTGTTCGCACTGCTGCGGGATCAGGGCGCCTCCACCCGGGGCGTGCGCCAGGCGCTGCAACAGCTCTCCCGACTGACCGACCAGACCTTGCGCGAACTCTGGAGCCGGGCCGGGTTTGGGAGCGGCTTTTCGCTGATCGCCGTGGGAGGGTATGGTCGCGGCGAGCTGTTTCCGTACTCGGACGTGGACGTGTTGGTACTGCTGCCCGACGGTGCTCAGCCCGACGACGACGCAGAGCTCAAGAAGCAGCTGGAAGCGTTCATCGGCGCCTGCTGGGACCTCGGTCTGGAGATCGGCTCCAGCGTGCGCACGGTGTCCGACTGCGTGATCGAGTCGGGCAAAGACGTGACGGTGCAGACCTCGATGCTGGAGAGTCGGCTCATCTGCGGCAGCAAGAACGCCTTCAACAGCCTGGTGACGCAGCTCGGTGAGGCCATGGACCCCAAGGCCTTTTACGTGGCCAAGACATTGGAGATGCGCCAGCGCCACACCAAGTACGAGAACACGCCGTATTCGCTGGAGCCCAACTGCAAGGAGTCACCCGGCGGTCTGCGCGACCTGCAGATCATTCTGTGGGTGTCCAAGGCCGCCGGCCTGGGGCGCAGCTGGGACGACCTGGCTCGCAAGGGTCTGGCCACGCCGCTGGAAGCACGCCAGATCAAGGCCAACGAAGCCCTGCTCAGCCTGATCCGCGCGCGCCTGCACCTGCTGGCCAACCGGCGCGAAGACCGTCTGGTGTTCGACCTGCAAACTGCCGTAGCGGAATCGTTCGGTTTCAAGGCGCAGGTGTCGGCCGTGATCACCGCCGGCTCGCCGGGCCAGCCGCACGCAGCGCCCACCGCAAAAGGCACGCGGCGCGCCAGCGAAGCGCTGATGAAGCGCTACTACTGGGCCGCCAAGGCCGTGACCCAACTCAACCAGATCCTGTTGCTCAACATCCAGGAACGCCTGCAGGACGACATGGCCGGCGTGGACCGGCTGCGTCCGCTGAACGCGCGCTTCTTTGACAAGGGCGGCATGCTGGAGGTGGCCAGCGACGACCTGTACGTGCAGCAGCCTCACGCGATCCTGGAAACCTTTCACATCTACCAGACCACGGTGGGCATCAAGGGCTTTTCGGCCCGCACGCTGAGAGCGCTTTACAACGCCCGACCGGTGATGAACGCGAAGTTCCGCGCCGATCCGGTCAACCGCGCGCAGTTCCTGCAGATATTGAAAGAGCCCGAAGGCATCACCCATGCACTGCGCATGATGAACGAGACCTCGGTGCTCGGGCGCTACCTCTGGGTGTTCCGCCACATCGTGGGCCAGATGCAGCACGACCTGTTCCACGTGTACACGGTGGACCAGCACATCCTGATGGTGCTGCGCAACGTGCGCCGCTTCTTCATTGCCGAGCATTCGCACGAGTACCCGTTCTGCTCGCAGCTGGCGGCGGGCTGGGACAAGCCCTGGATCTTCTACATCGCGGCCATCTTCCACGACATTGCCAAAGGCCGCGGAGGCGACCACTCCGACCTGGGCGCCAAAGACGTGCGCACCTTCTGTCGCCAGCATGGCATCGAGCGCGAAGACAGCAGGCTGATCGAATTCCTGGTGTCCGAGCACCTGACCATGAGCCGCATGGCGCAAAAGGAAGATCTGAGCGACCCGGACGTGATTGCCGCGTTTGCCAAACGCGTGGGCAACGAGCGGTACCTCACCGCCCTGTATCTTCTCACCGTGGCCGACATCCGCGGCACCAGCCCCAAGGTGTGGAACGCCTGGAAGGGCAAGCTGCTGGAAGACCTGTACCGCTACACCTTGCGCGCACTGGGCGGCCGTGCGCCGGACCCGGGCGCGGTGATCGAAGCCCGCAAGCGCGAGGCGCTGTCCATGCTGGCGCTGCACGCGCTGCCGCACATGGCACACAAAGCGCTGTGGGACACGCTGGACGTTAGCTACTTCATGCGCCACCAGGCCGACGAAATCGCCTGGCACACCCGTGTGCTCACGCGCCAGATTGCGCAGACCGCGACCAAAACCGCCGGCAAGCCTGTGCCCGAGGGTGATGGGGCGGTGATCGACCGCTGCATCGTGCGCGCCCGCCTCTCGCCCGAGGGTGAAGGC
>JANPKR010000045.1:0-6819 GCA_031426175.1 Hydrogenophaga sp.
GGTGCCCTTGCAACCCAGCATCTTCGACATCTACGCCACGCGCGCCTTTCTCGACGAGTTGGCGGAAACCCGCCGGGCCGACAAGCTGCAGGTCGGCATCGTCGGCATGCGGGTCGACCCGCGCACCATCTCGGCCGACAAACTCACCGAGTTTGTGGCCAGCCTGGGCCTGCCGGTGCTGGGCACGCTGCGCGACACCCAGAACTACATCCACCTCGCAGCGCGCGGCCTCACGCTGTTCGATGTGGCGCCCGGCCGCGTGGAGAAAGACCTGCAGCAGTGGCAAGCCATCTGCCGGTGGCTCGACGCATGAGCATGTCCCGCTGTCCCGGTGCCGACATCGCTTCGCGTTGTTGCGCCGTACAGTGGCCGGCATGAAAACCTTCGAAACCTTGGCCGATGTGGCCGCCTGCGTGGGCCAGGAAGTGGCCGTGAGCGACTGGGTCACCATCACCCAGGAACAGGTCAACCGCTTTGCCGAGGCCACTGGCGATCACCAGTGGATCCATGTGGACGTCGAGCGCGCCAAGGCCGGGCCGTTTGGCGCGCCGATCGCGCACGGTTTCCTCACGCTGTCCCTGCTACCGGTGTTTTTCGAGTCGGCGCTGGAGATCAAGGGCTCCAGCATGGGGGTGAACTACGGCCTGAACCGGGTGCGCTTCACCTCGCCCGTGCCGGTGGGCAGTCGCGTGCGTGCGCGCATGACGCTGCAGGCCTGTGAGGCCATCGAGCATGGTGGCCAGCAAATGACCTGGGGCGTGGTGGTGGAGCGCGAAGGCTCGGACAAACCGGTGTGTTTCGCCGAATCGCTGGTCCGGCGCTATCCCTGAGGGCGGGATTTATTTGATGCGCACGAGCTGCTTGGGCTCGAGCCAACCTTCAAAGATCTGGATCAGCGCGTTGATGCGCTCTGCCGCCACCGACTGGTTGTGCTGCTGCGAGATGAGCTGAAAGGCATCGTTGCGCAACATCCAAAGCTCCTGCGGTGTGCGCGCCGACTCGATTTTCTTGCGCAGACGCAGCGCCTGCTGGTCCAGACAGTCTTCGATCGCCTGCAGCAGGTGGGTGCGGATGCCCGCCAGGTCCTTGAGCGAGGCCTTGTGCGGGCTGCGCTTGCGGGGATCGGTCCCCACGCCCAGCCACCGTGCGATGGAAGTGATCAAACTGTTCTCCAGGCGGATGGCGTTGCCAGGGTGCTGGACTGGGCCGTCGCTGAGGGATTCAAGATGCGGGTGTGCATGGGAAATTATCGGGCCTGTGTCGAACAAGTTGACACATCTGCTCAGGCTGGCGTGTGATCTGTTTCACGAAAACGCTCCCGCGAAGGCCTGCTGGCGCCAAGCTTCGAAAACCGCCACCGCCACCGAATTCGACAGATTGAGGCTGCGTTGGCCGGCCAGCATGGGCAGGCGCAGGCGCTGAGCGATGGGGATGGACTCCCGGAGCGCTTCGGGCAAGCCGCTAGTCTCGGATCCGAAGACCAGCCAGTCGCCGCGCTGAAACGCGGTGGTGAATGCGCTGTGGCTGCCACGCGTGGTGAAGGCAAACAAGCGGTGGGGATCGGGTTGCTCCGAGTGCAGGAAGGTGTCCCAGTCGGCGTGTCGGCGCAGAGGGGCGTACTCGTGGTAATCGAGTCCGGCGCGCTTCATGTGTTTGTCGTCCATGGAAAAACCCAGTGGCTCTATCAGGTGCAGTGCACAGCCCGTGTTCGCGCTCAGGCGGATCACGTTGCCCGTGTTGGGCGGGATTTCAGGGCTGACGAGAACGATGTTGAACATGGGCGCCGAGCTTAGCGGCTCGGCGCGGTGCGAGCGAACACCAGTGCGCTGACCCGAGCAACGCCCACCTGCTGCAGGGCCTGTGCGGCGGTGTGCAGCGTGGCGCCGGTGGTGGTCACGTCGTCCACCAGCAGCACATGGCGGTTCACCAGCCGGTGGGTTTGGGCGGGGTGGGCGGCAAACACGCCGCGCAGGTTGCGCAGCCGCGCTTCGCGGCCCAGGCTGTGCTGGTCGGGTGTTTCGCCAAGGCGTACCAGGGCGGTGGCCAGCGCGCGGCCCGTCGGACCCGGGGCCAGGCGCCGCAGGGCCTTGACCAGCTCCCAGGCTTGGTTGTAGCCGCGCTCGCCCAGGCGCTTCGCGCTCATCGGCACCGGGACCACCAAGTCGCAGCCCTGCAGCAGCGCATGGGTCAGCGGCAACCGGAGCATTTGCTGAGCGAATGGCCCGGCCCAGCCAGGCTCCGAGCGGAACTTGAAGCGGGCGATCAGGCCGTCCCAGGGATAGGCGTAGTCCACCGCCGCGAGGCACCGCGCCAGCGGCGGCGCATCGGGCCGGGTCTGGCATGCACCGCACTGGTCCAGATCGCCCGGCAGTACCGTGGCACAGGTCCGACAGCGGAGCTTGGGCGCCGCGAAGCGCTGAATACAGGCCTCGCACACTGGCTGCGCGGGCCACGCAGCGCAGACCTGGCAGGTGCCCGGCAGGGACTCCAGAGTGGTGCGACCGGCAGCGAGCATCGGGCCAATATACTGGCTCGCTCCCGCCGATACCCCTGGGCTCATGGTCCGCTTCGCCGCTTGAACACACCCACCACCTCCGAGAATCCCGTGCCCGGACTGGACCCAGTGGCCGCGCAGCGTTGGCTGCAACGCGCCACCGCAACCAGCCCCTGGCTGCATGAGGAGGTGGGGTCCCGCATGGCCGATCGCCTGCCGTGGTTCCGTCAGCAGCCCACGAGCTGGCTCCACTGGGAACCGGTGCAAGGTGGGCTGGCGGGGCATCGCAAACTGCGCGGCATGTTGCCCGAGGCGCCCTGCCATGTGATGGCCCGCCGGCTGCCTGAGGCGCTGGCTGCCACGCGCGAGGCCCCTGCGCGCTCATGGAACCCGTTGCAATGGGGCCGCGCGGCCGGGCCAGCCACCGCCACGGCGGAGACCCGCGTGCGCATGCTGTGGGCGAACATGGCACTGCACATGGAGCCCCGGCCGCAGACCCTGCTGGCGCAATGGCACCAGCAGATCGATACCGACGGCTTCCTCATGTTTTCCTGCTTGGGGCCCGACAGTTTGAAGGAGCTGCGCGCGGTTTACGTTGCGCAAGGCTGGCCAGTGCCGGCGCACCCTTTCACCGACATGCACGACTGGGGCGACATGCTGGTGCACGCCGGCTTCGCCGAGCCGGTGATGGACATGGAGCGCATCACCTTGTCGTACAGCAGTGCCGCCGGCATGTTGGCCGAGCTGCGCGACCTGGGTCGCAACCTGAGCGATCAGCGCTTTGGCGCCTGTCGCTCGCGCCATTGGCACGCCGACTTGTGCGCCGCCATCGAGTCTGGCTTGCCGCGTGCACCGGATGGCCGCCTGATACTGACTTTCGAGATCATTTACGGCCACGCATTCAAGCCCTTGCCCAGGGTGCCATTGGCCTCGAGTACTTCGCTGCCGGTAGACGAGATGCGGGCCATGTTGCGCGCTGGCCGGCGTTGAACACACCTTGCCAGGGGCCATGCCACCTTTTCCCACTCGGAAGTGGCGCCTTTGTCAGCGGAGTCCTGGTTTGGCGCCGCTACAATCTGCGCTGGCCAAATTTTCAAGGGCATCTTCCCTTTGCCAACGCACCGTCTCTCGAGACGGCAGCGGCCAGTACCGGTGGTGGGTGGTGAACCAGGCAAACAGCGCTTTTCGATTCGCGACCGTGTCCGATCAGGGCATGGAGTGGTCGCTTAAGCGCAACTGTTCGGTCACCCCGGCTCAATTGGGCTACCTCTACGTGTCCATGTGCATCCTTTCGATGGGTGTGGCGGGATTTTTCTGGTCGCAAGGTGCCACTTTGGTGTTGCCCTTTGCCCTGTTGGAGCTGGTGGCGGTGGGTACGGCGTTTCTGGTCTACGCGCGGCACGCCACCGACAACGAGTGCATCAGGCTGCTAGAAGGGCGTTTGGTGGTGGAGTGGGAGACGGCGGGGCGGGCTTCGCGTTGTGAATTTGCCCGCGAGTGGGTTCGCGTGGAGCCCCGGCCGGACGCCGGTCAGTTGATCGAGGTTCGCGGTGGTGGCCGGTCGGTGCAGGTGGGGCGGTTCTTGCGCTCCGATTTGCGTCCGCTGCTGGCCCGGGAAATCCGTCAAGCACTGCGCGGGGTTTGATGGCTGCTGGAGGTGGGGTCGAGTGGTTTGATGGCTTGGGTGGGTCCCTGGAAATTTGTTCTAATCTGCATTGATATAAATCAATACTTATATTTGAGGCGCAAAAAGTGAGTACGACGAAGAAAACGGTGCATTCCCCACGGAACCCTTGGGCCAGGCTCTGCGCTGCCACCACCACACTGACGCTGGGGCTCGGTGCCTGGACCGCGGTCGCGGCTCAAAAGGTCAACGACCTGCCCGGTGGCCCTGCCGTCAACCAGCTCAACTTTGCACCCCCGGTCACTCGCATCGCCGAAGAGCAGCATTGGCTGCACTGGTTCATGATGGCCCTGTGCGCCGTCATTTTCGTCATCGTCTTCGGTGTGATGTTTTATTCCATCCTGAAGCACCGCAAGTCGGTGGGCCACAAGTCCCAAACGCTGGCCGAACCCATCTGGGTCGAGTTGGGCTGGACCATCGTCCCGCTGCTGATCGTCATCGGCATGGCGTTGCCGGCCACCAAGGTGCTGGTGGCCCAAAAGGACACCACCAACAGCGACCTGACCATCAAGGCCACAGGCATGCAGTGGAAGTGGGGTTACGACTACATCAAGGGCGAGGGCGAGGGTATCGGCTTCCTCTCGACGCTGGACAACAACCACCGTGTCATGTCCAACAGTGGCAAGCCCGACGCCACCGACAACTACCTGCTCAAGGTCGACAACCCGCTGGTGGTGCCGGTTGGCAAGAAAGTGCGCATCATCACCACCGCCAACGACGTGATCCACGCCTGGATGGTGCCTGCCTTCGGCGTCAAGCAGGATGCCATCCCCGGCTTCGTGCGCGACACCTGGTTCCGTGCAGAGAAAACAGGTGACTTCTACGGTCAGTGCGCCGAGCTGTGCGGCAAGGAGCACGCCTACATGCCCATCCACGTCAAGGTTGTGACGGCCGAGGAATACAGCGCCTGGGTTGGCGAGAAACAAAAGGCCATGGCTGCTGCGGCAGACGACCCATCCAAGGTCTGGGTGCTGGCCGATCTGGTCAAGCGCGGCGAGTCCGTGTACGCCGCCAACTGCGTCGCCTGCCACCAGGCCAGCGGCAAGGGTGCCGGCCCGATCAAGCCGCTCGACGGCTCTGCGCTGGTGGTCGATGCCGACAAGGGGAAGATCATCAATGTGCTGCTCAACGGGCAGAACAATGGCGCCATGCCCGCATGGAAACAGCTCAGCGACACCGAGCTGGCCGCAGTCATGACATACGCCAAGAACACCTGGTCGAACCAGACCCAGCAGATCGTGCAGCCGGCCGACGTGCAAGCCGCCCGCAAGTGATCCAGCCGAAACAACATTGAGCTTCCAAGGAAACCGACCATGAGTGCTGTTCTCGACCACCACGACGCCCACGGCCACGACCACGATCACCACGCCCCCACGGGATGGCGCCGCTGGGTCTACGCCACCAACCACAAAGACATCGGCACGCTTTACCTGCTGTTCTCGTTCACCATGCTCATGGTGGGCGGCGTGCTGGCGCTGTTGATCCGCGCAGAATTGTTCCAGCCAGGTTTGCAGTTGGTGAACCCCGGCCTGTTCAACCAGCTGACCACCATGCACGGCCTCATCATGGTGTTCGGTGCCATCATGCCGGCCTTCGTGGGCTTCGCGAACTGGATGATTCCGCTGCAGATCGGCGCCTCCGACATGGCCTTCGCCCGAATGAACAACTTCAGCTTCTGGCTGATGATTCCTGCCGCGCTGATGCTGGTGTCGTCGTTCTTCATGCCGGGTGGTGCACCTGCTGCGGGCTGGACGCTGTATGCCCCGCTGACCTTGCAGATGGGCCCCTCGATGGACGCCGGCATTTTTGCCATGCACATCCTGGGTGCGTCGTCCATCATGGGTTCGATCAACATCATCGTGACCATCCTGAACATGCGCGCGCCCGGCATGACGCTGATGAAGATGCCCATGTTCTGCTGGACGTGGCTCATCACCGCTTACCTGCTGATCGCCGTGATGCCCGTGCTGGCCGGTGCCATCACCATGACATTGACCGACCGTCACTTCGGCACCAGTTTCTTCAACCCCGCTGGCGGCGGCGACCCGGTGATGTACCAGCACATCTTCTGGTTCTTCGGTCACCCCGAGGTCTACATCATGATCTTGCCGGCTTTCGGCATCGTGAGCCAGGTTGTGCCAGCGTTCTCGCGCAAGAAACTGTTTGGCTACGCTTCCATGGTGTATGCCACCGGTTCGATCGCCATCCTGTCTTTTGTCGTTTGGGCACACCACATGTTCACCACCGGCATGCCGGTGACGGGTCAGCTGTTCTTCATGTACTCCACGATGTTGATCGCCGTGCCCACGGGCGTGAAGATCTTCAACTGGATCGCGACCATGTGGAAGGGTTCGATGACCTTCGAGACCCCGATGCTGTGGGCCGTGGGTTTCATTTTCGTGTTCACCATCGGTGGTTTCACCGGCCTGATCCTGTCGGTGGCCCCCATTGATATCCAGATGCAGGACACCTACTACGTGGTGGCCCACTTCCACTACGTTCTGGTGGCCGGCTCGTTGTTCGCCATGTTCGCCGGCATCTACTACTGGTTGCCCAAGTGGACCGGCGTGATGTACAGCGAAACGCGCGGCAAGATCCACTTCTGGTGGTCGATGATCTCGTTCAACATCACCTTCTTCCC
>JANPKR010000046.1:0-5543 GCA_031426175.1 Hydrogenophaga sp.
CGGTGTGCGAGCGCTGTTCACCACGCGCGTGGGCGGTGTGTCGGTGGCGCCTTTCGACAGCTTCAACCTGGGCGATCACGTGAGCGACGAGCCGCTGGCCGTGGCGGGCAACCGCGAGCGGCTTGCGGCATTCACCGCACCAGCTCGGCCGGTATTTCTGCGGCAGGTGCATGCAACGCACATCGCCCGCCTGGCGCCCGACACGCCCGATGGCACGGTGGCCGATGGCTGCGTGGTGCAAGTGCCGGGCGTGGCCGCCACCATCATGGTGGCCGATTGCCTGCCGGTGCTGTTCGCGCACGCCTCGGGCACTGCGGTGGCTGCGGCGCATGCCGGCTGGCGCGGTCTGGTACACGGCGTGCTGGAGGCCACCGCGAGCGCATTGCGCGATGCCGCAGGGGAAGGCGAGCTCGTGGCCTGGCTCGGCCCCTGCATCGGGCCGCAGGCGTTCGAAGTCGGAATCGAGGTGTGCGAGGCGTTTGTCGCAGCCGATCCTGCGGCTGCGGCGCATTTCTGGCCGCTCGGTGAAGGCAAGTTCCTGGCCGATCTGCCCGCGTTGGCGCGGCTTCGTCTTCAGCACCTGGGTATCACCGACGTGCACGGCAACGACAGTTCGCCATCGTGGTGCACCGTGACACAAAACTCACAGTTCTTTTCGCACCGGCGCGACGCTGTCGCTCTCGGCAGCACCGGGCGCATGGCCGCCTGCATCTGGATCGGTTGAGGCCGCCGCCGCAGGCGCTGCATTGGCCGCCAGCCGCGCCATCTGCGCTTGGTGTTCAGCGGCTTCGCGGGCCTTGATCTCCTTGCGCCGCGTTGGTGTCCTCATGAGGTAAACCACGAGTACCACGGGCAGCAGACCGTAGAGAAAAAAGGTCACAATGCCCCCGAGGATCGATCCATTCGTGTTGGTCGCCTCGGCCACCGACATCATCAGAACAACATACATCCAACCAATCACGACCAGGTACACAGTGATCCTTGCAGGCCGGGAAACAAGCGTCAGTCTGCTGGAAGCCGCCACACAGATACTTGAGAAAAGCCGGACACCCTTTCCCACGCCGGGAATGATAGGCCGCACACAAAAGCACAGGAGACCAGCATGACATCGGGCAAGACCCCACCCACCGACTGGCTGGAGACCGCAAACCAGTTCCAGCAAAACCTCATTCAGCAATGGACCCAGGTGGCCCAGGCCTTTCCCGGGGCTGCGGCCACACCGCAACCTGGCGCCAGCGATCCGTTCGCGGCGTTCAAGGCCTTCATGCCGCAGGCGGGTGCTTCCAATCCGTTTGGCATGGCCATGCCCACGGCAGGGTTCACCTTCCCGGGCATGCCCGCGATGCCGGCCATGCCCGCCATGGGCGACATGTTCAAGAACGCGTCGGGCCAGCAGGTGGGCTTTGATCCCGCGAAACTGCTGGAGATCCAGAACCAATACCTCCAGGACGTGACCGGTCTGTGGAACCAGGGCCCCAACGTCAAGCCCGCGAGTGACCGCCGTTTCGCCTCCGACGCCTGGTCCAGCAACCCGATGGCGGCGTTTTCCGCTGCGGCCTACCTGCTCAATGCGCGCACCCTCATGGCGCTGGCCGATGCGGTGCAGGGCGACGCCAAGACCCGCACCCGTGTGCGCTTCGCGGTGCAGCAGTGGATCGACGCCAGCGCGCCGAGCAACTTCCTGGCCTTCAACGCCGAAGCGCAGAAGAAGGCCATCGACACCCAGGGCGAGAGCATCGCCAAGGGCATGGCCAACCTGCTGCACGACATGAAGCAGGGCCACGTGTCCATGACGGACGAGAGCGTGTTCGAGGTGGGCAAGAACGTGGCCACCACCGAGGGCGCGGTGGTGTTCGAGAACGAGCTGTTCCAGCTGATCGAATACAAGCCGCTCACCCCCAAGGTCTACGAGCGTCCGTTCCTGCTGGTGCCGCCGTGCATCAACAAGTTCTACATCCTCGATTTGCAGCCCGAGAACTCGCTGATCCGCTATTGCGTGGAGCAGGGCCACCGCACGTTTGTGGTGAGCTGGCGCAACCCCGACGAATCGTTGGCCCAGGCCACGTGGGACCAGTACATCGAAGACGCGGTGATCAAGGCGATCGAGGTCACGCAGGACATCACCGGCGCCGAGACCATCAACGCCCTGGGCTTCTGCGTGGGCGGCACCATGCTCGGCACGGCGCTGGCGGTGCTGGCCGCGCGCGGCCAGGCGACCAAGGGGCGTTCCAAGCCCCTGCCTGTGAACTGCGCCACCTTCCTCACCACGCTGCTCGATTTCACCGACACCGGCATCCTCGACGTGTTCATCGACGAAAACTTCGTCAAGTACCGCGAGGCGCAGTTCGCCCAGGGCGGCCTCATGCCCGGGCGCGATCTGGCCACCACCTTCAGCTTCCTGCGCCCGAACGATCTGGTGTGGAACTACGTGGTGGGCAACTACCTCAAGGGCGAGACGCCACCCCCGTTCGACCTGCTCTACTGGAACTCCGACAGCACCAGCCTGCCCGGTCCCTACTACGCGCATTACCTGCGCCATATGTACCTGGAAAACAACCTGGTCAAGCCCGGCAAGATGACCGTGTGTGGCGAGAAAATCGACTTCCGCCAGGTCAAGCTGCCGGTCTACATCTACGGCTCGCGCGAAGACCACATCGTGCCCATCGGCGGCGCCTACGCGACCACCCAGGTGTTCCCGGGCAAGAAGCGTTTTGTCATGGGCGCCTCGGGCCACATTGCCGGCGTGATCAACCCGGCGAGCAAAAAGAAGCGCAGCCACTGGATCGGCTCGGCCACCCAATTCCCGAAAGACGTGAGCGAGTGGATTGCCAGCGCCGATGAACAACCCGGCAGCTGGTGGACCGATTGGGCCGCCTGGCTCAAACCGCAGGCGGGCAAGCAGATCGCTGCGCCCAAGAGCTATGGCAAGGGCAAGGCTTATGCGGTCATCGAGCCCGCACCGGGTCGCTACGTCAAAGCCAAAGCTTGACCGACCAAATTTTTTCTCAGCACAACAAGGAGCAAACCCATGGAAGACATCGTCATCGTTTCAGCCGCCCGCACCGCTGTGGGCAAGTTCGGCGGCTCGCTCGCCAAAGTCCCCGCCACCGAACTGGGCAGCATCGTCATCAAGGCGCTGCTGGAGCGCACCGGCTTGCCCGTCGACGTGATCGGTGAAGTGATCATGGGCCAGGTGCTGGCCGCCGGCGTGGGCCAGAACCCGGCCCGCCAGGCCATGATGAAGGCCGGCGTGGCCAAGGAAACCCCGGCGCTGACCATCAACGCCGTGTGCGGTTCGGGTCTGAAGGCCGTGATGCTGGCCGCGCAGGCCGTGGCCTGGGGCGACAGCGAGATCGTCATCGCCGGTGGTCAGGAAAACATGAGTGCCAGCCCACACGTGCTCAACGGCAGCCGCGACGGCCAGCGCATGGGCGACTGGAAGATGATCGACACCATGATCGTCGACGGCCTGTGGGACGTGTACAACCAGTACCACATGGGCATCACCGCCGAGAACGTGGCCAAGGCCAACGCCATCACGCGCGACATGCAGGACGCGCTCGCTTTGGGCAGCCAGCAAAAGGCCAGCGCCGCACAAGACGCCGGCAAGTTCAAGGACGAAATCGTTGGTGTGGGCATTCCGCAGCGCAAGGGCGATCCGGTCGTTTTTGATGCCGACGAATTCATCAACAAGAAGACCAGTGCCGAAGCACTGGCTGGCCTGCGCCCCGCCTTCGACAAGGCCGGCTCCGTGACCGCTGGCAACGCCTCGGGCCTGAACGACGGCGCAGCCGCCGTGATGGTGATGACGGCGAAGAAAGCCGCCGCGCTGGGCTTGAAGCCGCTGGCGCGCATTGCCGCCTTCGGCACCAGCGGCCTGGACCCGGCCACCATGGGCATGGGCCCGGTGCCCGCCACGCAAAAGGCACTGATGCGCGCAGGCTGGAAGGCCTCGGACGTGGACCTGTTCGAGCTCAACGAAGCCTTTGCCGCCCAGGCCTGCGCGGTCAACAAAGCCTTGGACATCGACCCCGCGCGTGTCAACGTGAACGGCGGTGCGATTGCGATCGGTCACCCCATCGGGGCGTCCGGTTGCCGCATCCTGGTGACGCTGCTGCACGAAATGGTTCGTCGCGACGCGAAAAAGGGCGTGGCTGCGCTGTGTATCGGTGGCGGCATGGGGGTTTCCCTCGCGGTCGAACGCTGATTTGCCGGTAGATTCACAGGCAACACAAACACACCAGAGGAGAACCCACAATGAGTCAAAAAGTAGCGTACGTCACCGGTGGCATGGGTGGCATTGGCACCGCCATCTGCCAGCGCATGCACAAGGAAGGCTTCAAGGTCATCGCCGGTTGCGGCCCCACGCGCGATTTCACCAAATGGCTGGACGAACAGAAGGCGTTGGGCTTCACGTTTTACGCCTCCGTTGGCAATGTGGGCGACTGGGACTCAACGGTTGAGGCTTTCGCCAAGACCAAGGCCGAGCACGGCAGCATCGACGTGCTGGTCAACAACGCCGGCATCACCAAGGACCGCATGTTCCTCAAGATGAGCCGGGAAGACTGGGCCGCCGTCATGAACACCAATCTGGATTCCATGTTCAACGTGACCAAACAGGTGGTCGGCGACATGGTGGAAAAAGGCTGGGGCCGCATCATCAACATCTCGTCGGTCAACGGCGAAAAAGGCCAGGCTGGCCAGACCAACTACTCGGCGGCCAAGGCCGGCATGCACGGCTTCTCGATGGCGCTGGCGCAGGAGATGGCGACCAAAGGCGTGACGGTCAACACCGTGAGCCCAGGTTACATCGGCACCGACATGGTCAACGCCATCCGCACAGACGTGCTGGAGAAGATTGTGGCGACGGTGCCGGTCAAACGACTGGGCAAGCCCAGTGAGATCGCCTCAATCATCGCCTGGCTGGCTTCGGAAGAGGGTGGCTATGCCACCGGAGCCGACTTCTCGGTCAACGGTGGACTGCACATGGGCTGAAGCTGCCCCATGCAGACGACCAACCCCGCTGCGGCGGGGTTTTTTGTGGGTGTTTGCGGGTGATTTTCGGGTGACTGTTTTCTTTCGACTGCGTATACATTGCCACCATGTACAAGCCGCTGCCCCTGGAATCCCTGGCGCTCAACCAGCCCGTGCCCGTGAACATCTGGGACCCCAAGGGCGTGCTTTTGTTGCGCAAGGGCGAGCCCATCACCTCCGAGCAGCACCGTGGCCACCTCATGCTGCACACGCCCATGGTGCTGGCCGCCGACTGGCAGGCCTGGAGCTACAGCTACACCGCAGCACTCGACCGCATGGTGCGCAGCAACGAATCGCTCAGCCGCATTGCCGGGCTCGACGCCATGGTGCCGGTACAGGTCAGGCCAGAGGCGCGAGACGAGCTCGCCGCCACCGTTGCCTGGCCCGACATTCACGCCGCGCTCACCACCTTGCTGCACCAAGGCGCCGAGGCCAGCCAGTTCATGGAGCGCCTGGACCGTTTGGTGGCACGGACCGACAAACTTTGGCGCGAGCACCCGGACGACAGC